>JBAUIA010000119.1:0-1633 GCA_049680565.1 Phototrophicaceae bacterium | reverse complement strand
TATTCTGTGTATTAGCATCAGCCCCATGCTTGCCCAAGAGGATGACACGCCTACACCCTATGAAATCGCCCTAGAACGCATTCTGGAAGCCGAAGCAAATAATGATACTACACTATACTTATCATTTCTCAATCTAACAGATTTGCCTCCTGAAATTAACAGACTCACTAACCTACAAATACTCCACTTATATAATAATCAACTGATAGCACTACCTGCTGAAATTGGAATGCTCACCAGTTTGCAATCACTATATTTAGACAGCAACCAACTGGTAAGCCTTCCACCTGAAATCGGCAATCTTAGTAACTTACGGGAACTATTTTTATCAAACAACCAATTGACAAGTCTACCCAATGAGATTGGAAATTTATCGAACTTATTAACTTTAAATTTAATAAATAATCAATTGACAAGTTTACCTGACGAAATTGGAAATCTATCAAACTTAGTAACCCTAACTTTATCAAATAATCAGTTGACGAGCCTACCTCCTGAAATCGGTAATTTATCGAATTTATGTCATCTATATGTGCAAGATAATCAATTGCGTCACTTGCCAGTAGGACTCGGTCAAGTAAGTAATTTAGCAAGCGCTAATTGCGAAATAAGTATTTCGGAAAATCCTTTAATTACCCCGCCCGATAGTGTGCTAGATGGTGGGACACCTGCGATTTTGCACTATTTACGCAATCCAGCATGGTGGCATCTACAACGCTTGATATTGGGTATCGCAAGGGCTATCGCAGGTATTGCACTCGTGGGTTTAGCACTCCGTTGGCGGATGCGTCGCAATCGTAAACCCAAGAAAAAGCGCGGTGAGGGTGTCTAAACAAGTATATCCCTTATCAAATCATTACAGCGTGCCATCCGAAAATCTTGTATGATAGGGTGTATGTTGGTCTGAATCGAATACTAAAGGGGATGCTATGTCACAGGGACTCAATAGTCGTCAAAAGAAAGAACGCTTAGATCAAGCGATTGAACTTGCTAAAAAAGGGCAGTATAGCAAAGCACGTTATATGTTGGGTGAATTACATGATGTGCCACGCGCCCAAAAAATCCTCAAGCAAATTGAAGGACGCAATGACAAACTTCAAGGTGGCTTAACCAGTTTTTTCAATGGCACATTATTGATTATCTTAGGGGTTGGGGCTGTGTTGATCTTCCTCGCCTATAATTCGATAATAGGCATACGGGATGCCAATAATCGACGGAGCAATGTCTCCCAAGAATATGTGACCCGCGATTTAACAGGCGGTCAAGAATTGTACGTTGATCTGGTGTATTTATGTTATGGGCAAGTGGATGCCTCAACGCCATCATGCTTAGATTGGGCAGCCACGACCATCACCGATTATCAAACAGAATTGCGGAATTGTGTCTTGGTGACAGATGCTAGTGGTATTCAATATCGTGGTCAAGAAGAAGATGAGGTTGCTGCTTGCTTCGTTGCCCAAGGGATTCCGCCTACCGCATAAGTGATACGTGCTTGATATTAATTGCCTCTAATTTAGATTAGGGGCTTTTTTGTTTGTGTAAACCACTCGATATAAATGCGTGTTCACGGCTGCCAAAAGAAATGCGATAAATCGCTATCTTACTGTGAAATCAATTTCACAGTATTTGGTGC
>JBAUIA010000118.1:0-1960 GCA_049680565.1 Phototrophicaceae bacterium | reverse complement strand
CGTTTCGCGGCAACCGGTTTTCTGAAGTAGCGATATGCCTTCCATGCTTCACGAAAATTGCGTTTCATGAACTTCTGGCGTTCCGTAGCAACTTCTTCTGTTGCCTCTTCCCATTTAGGATGCTTTTCCGATGGTGTATTAGACCCGACAGGTAAGCGGGGTTTTGACCACTCATTTGGGTACACTGCATCGCTAGAACGTCTTGCCTGATTTTCTATATAAGTGAAGACCTTTGACATCATCTGGGGAGATTGATGTTCGATGTGATGACTTTAAGCATAAATCCTCGATTACAGTAATTATTGTTACATCTCTACTGTACTTCAAGGAGATACTTAAATAAAAATCAAATTTATCAAGTTAAACTTGATCGAAATTCATGTATCAGAGAGGAGGAAGCCATGTAATCTAGACCAATTTTGGGCAACTTCTAGAAATACTTGGGACGCGGGAGAATCTACGGTTGCGGCAAGATAAGCATCCATCATTAATTTGGGGCGTAACGGTCTTGAAACAACACCCGGTAAACTCGCATCAACCAGCATACTGGGTAGAATACAAATACCCATCCCCTCAGCGACCATAGCATAAATGGTAGCCGTCTCTGTTACCTGGTAGCGTAGTTGAATATTTAGTGGATTTGAGCCAAATATCATCGTATTAGAGGCATCAGCTTCGCGTTGTGAGCCAATTAATGGTTCATTGAGTACATCAAGAATTTGTAACTCTGATTTTTGGGCAAGGGCATGGTTTTCTGGAAGTAGGACATGGATTTCATTCTCGACCAGTTTTACCGAAGCTGGATAGAGTGAGGCATCAACAACTGTGCCTACATCAATAATCTTGTTTTCCATCCAATCCGCAATTTCCGTACTGCTTCCCTGAAATAATACAACTTGTATATCAGGATACTTGCCTTGAAACTCTCGGATAATTCCCGTTAGAAAACGTGCTGGTACCTGTGGCACACAGGCAAAGCGAATCTTGCCGACAGATAATCCACGTTCACGGGCTGTTTTCTGTCGGATCACATCAATCTCACTTATGATGCTACGGGCATGTTGCAAAACTTCGTTACCAATGCCAGTAAGTACAATTCGTTGTCTGCCACGATCCATTAGCGTAATCCCTAATTCCGCCTCCAGTTTCGACAGCGAATAACTTACCGCAGAATGCGTTAAGCCGACTACCTCAGCAGCCTCTTTTAAACTGCCCGTCTCTACAATAGCCACGAGAACTTCTAATTGGCTCAAATTCATCAAGATAATCCAATCCATATCAAGTAGAGTATATCACTCTGTGAGTACCGTTTGGGTTGCCTGTATTGTCGGTCAACAATAAGTGATTGAAGTCGATTGCTACGATAAACAACTTGTAGATGCCTTGCTCGCTCGCGATGTTCCTGAAGCGCAAATCATTCTTGCATATCGCGGCGATGCCGTGCCAGTTTAATTCATCTTCGAGATCAATAACTCGTCTTTAATTTTCCACGACGTTTGCGCGCATCAGCCGGTAGGGCATAGTGCTGTAAGGTCGTACTGGCATGTTTATGTCCGAGTTGTGCTTGGACATCGGCTACTGGGTTATTGCTTCCAAGCAAATCTGTCCCCAGCGTTCATCGGGCATCATGCGTCATAAACTCAACGCCACTTAGTTTCACGGTTTCTTCAATAATTTGATTGACTGCCCGTTGATGAATCGGCTTATCATTGCGCAATTTACCACCTTTGCGAAGCCCGCAGAAAATAAAATCACGCTCATGAGACGAATTCGCCATCTGAATCATAAGGGAGGGCGACCCATTTTGGGTGTGTTGTCGAAAGTCCATTTTCTTCGCGCGAGTTGGCGATGCCATTTGATGAGTGTGGCAGGTTTGAAGATGCGACTGGTTGCTTCGAGTAATTCCTTTGTGTTGTCAGATGTTTCTTTGAGCTTTTGCGCCAGTGCTGCGAGCGGAATT
>JBAUIA010000117.1:0-10221 GCA_049680565.1 Phototrophicaceae bacterium | reverse complement strand
ATACAATTGATGATTTTGGCGAATGGGGTGATCTAGGCACAAATGATGATGACCTATTCGCAGAAGATAGTCGCTCTGACGATAATAATGATCTCGGTTGGTCACTCAATGAGGTTGAGGATGGGGATATTTTTGCTGATGAACCACTAACAGACACGGCATCGTCAGATGATATAGGTCTGCCTGATTGGTTAGCTGATATGCCTGTCCCCGGTGAAGATGATCCAATCATCGAAGAACCCATTGACGAGTTACCAGCAGAAGATGCCCTTGACTGGCTAGAAGATATGCCTGTCCCCGGTGAAAATGTTCAAGCCTTTAACCTCGATGAATTAGGCGATGATTGGTTGGACGCAGTCGATGATGAGATTGCACAACCTGTTCTCGATGATGAAGCATTAGGCGTACCAGATTGGTTAGTCGATTCAGAAGTTGATGAGGGTGTTGCGACTCCAGATGATGATCTGTTCGATTTATTCGATGACAGCGAGATTGTCGCAGAAACTGCTGGGGATGACCTCAGTGATTTACTCGGTGATTTCGATACAGATGATAGCGACGATTTAGGTGATTTGTTGGCTTCGCTTGATACTGGCGACAATGATGGATCATTAGATGACCTTCTTGCCTCCTTAGATGTTGGTGAGGGTGATGAGGATGCGAATTTAGATGATCTATTCGCCTCGTTAGAAGATGATACATCCGAAGAAGATGCTGTTTTAGATGATCTATTTGCCAGCATTGACGAGTCTGCTGATGATCTTGATTTCCTCGGTGACATGGATGACAGTTCCGATGATCTTGATTTCCTCGGTGATATGGATGACAGTTCTGATGATCTTGATTTCCTCGGTGACATAGATGATGAAGCCCAAGCTGAATATGATTCGTTGGATGAAGTAGACCCTGAGCCTGTTAAAACGACCAACTATTTAGCGGACTTATTTGGTGAAGATGAAGATGATGCTCCTGACTTAGAACTTGATAGTAAGGATGACATTGAGCTTGAGTTAGTGCCTGAACCTGAACCCGAACCAACCGATGGATTCAGTTTCTTTGATGATCTTGATATAGAGCCTGTAGACAATGTCGATGACATTGAGCCTATTGCCGACGATTTGGTAACAAGTAGTAGTGCGCTCAATTTCTTGAGTGATGATATTGATAGTGAAGATGAATTAAGCAGCGATCTTGATTTCTTAGAAAATACAGCATCTCAAGAAGATGATTTGCCTGATACAGGTACATTATTAGGGGGCTTATTTGATGACTCCCTCGCGGTAGAACTGCCTGATACAGGTGTACTCAGTCTCGATTTCAATTTTGATGATACCCAAGATCAGATACCCGATACAGGATCACTGTATGAAGCACGCTATGAGAGTACCCCATCTGAACCTGTCGCTAATGATACTGAACTATCAGACACAGACGACCTACTCGGTGGATTATTCGATGCTGATACAGAAGACGTTGAAGACAATTCCTTTGATTTCGATTTTGAAGCAAATGAAATTGATGCTGAACTATCAGACACAGACGAGCTACTCGGTGGATTATTCGATGTCGATACAGAAGATGTTGAGGGCGATTCCTTTGATTTCGATTTTGAAGCAAATGAAATTGATGCTGACGATGAAGTCATACCCAGTACGGGTTCACTCGCTTATATTGATAATATCCCTGCCGATGAGGGTGATGAACCTGATTGGCTCGATGAAATTAGTGGCATTGACACCGACACACTCGATCAAGCAACACCGACAAATAAACGAGAACGTGTTGATATTGATGCACTGATTGATTCATTTGAAGATAGTGCTGACCCAATCTACGACACTGCCAATGATGATTTAGAAGCAGGGGTTAATCTCGATACATTCTTCGATCAGATGGATAGCGATGACCAAGCTATACAATCTGATGATTTACCTGCTGAAGCCATGCCCAATTGGTTACAAGAAATCGCACAAAGTGGTGATTCAGAATCAGCAGCATCCTTATTGCGTGAACGCCAAAATCGCTCACTCGATGATCTTGATGATCGCTTGCTTGATTTACGTGAACGCGGACTGGAAATATCATCTAACAAAGGTGCGGATGTTCCTGCCGATCAAGCACGTTTATCCAAAATTATCCCAAATATTGATGAAGCGCTTGTTCCTGCAAGTATGACACCCGGTCAATCAGCTATTATCACTGAACCGACCATTACAACGCAGCAAGCCCAAAACGCAGCAATTTTACAAGGTCTTGTCGGGTCTATTGGGCTTGATACCACAGCAGATGATGCAGCGACATCTTCTAATGTCGGTAAAACGCTACTGGATAATATTGTTGCACGGGCGGATAGGCTCGTTATTGCAGGGATTCTCATCATCGCGGTGATGCTGCCGTTTGTATATCCTGCATTTGGCACTATTAGCATTTTGCCTCCCAATGAATTTGCCGATGACAGCCCAGAATTTGCAGCGTTTACTGTTATTGAAAACTTAAATGCGAATGATTATGTACTGATTGGCGCGGAGTATGGTGCAGCAGGTGCGCGAGAACTCGATACAGCAACCCGTAGCATAATGGAACACATTATTATCAATGGTGGTATTCCTGTCATCATTAGTAGTGATGCGGTTGGCTTATTGCGTACTGAAAATATCGCGGTTGAATTACTTGGCGAAGATGTACGCAATGTAGGGTACTATGTCGCAGGTTTAATCCCCGGTGGCAATGTCGGTTTGCGTGATTTTTCAGTCAACCTACAAGCCTTTGTCAGCACTGATTTGCGCGGTAATCCAATTGATCTCGACATAGATAGCCTTGATGATTTTGCTGCCATCATTCTCATTTCTGAAAGTGGGGAAAGTGTTCGTAACTGGATGGAACAAATCGCGCCTGTGACCAATAGCGACATTATTGTTGTTACAGGACAATCCGCTCGTCCAATTGCGCTACCTTATGTCGATTCAGTGGATAATGTTGTCGCTATGTTGACCAGTTATGATGATGCGTATACCTATCAACAAATGTCATTGGCGCTCTATAACCCATCAGAGACACCGATACCATCAGCAACATTATCACCAACACCAACCATAACACCAATGCCCACGTTGACGAGTACAGCAACCCATACAGCGTTGCCAACAGCAACTAATTTACCAGCAACCGCGACAGATATGCCGCCAACGGCTACTGACATTCCGCCTACAGCAACAGATATGCCTGCAACGGATTTACCAGCAACGGATGTACCAACAGAAGTTGTTGATGCTCAAGCGGCTACGGATGAAGAAGAGGCAACTGAAACACCGACAGAAACCGTCGTACCGACGAATACAACAAGCCCTGAAACGGATGCGGACACATTGATTGATGTTGCTGTTGTCAATGCAGAATCAAATGCAAACGTGCGTTCAGGCGCAGGAACAGGATTCGCTATTGTTGGTTCAGTAGCATCGGGTGATAACTTAGCAATCATTGATCGTAGTGTGGATGATGACTGGGTACAAATTGTCTTACCTGATGGTAATACTGCATGGATTGCAACCATCCTCATTGATGAAATCCAAGTGCCAAGTAGTGAGTTTGATGGCTTAACCGACGCTTCCACGACAGCAACTGTTGAAATTGGCACAGTCAATAGTGATGCACGGGTCAATATACGTGCTGGTGCAGGCTCAAACTTTGCAGCAGTCGCAGGTTTAGACCCTAATACACGGGTACGTGTCATTGGAATATCTGCCGATGGCGATTGGTATCTTATTGCATTACCCAATGGTGGCGAAGGCTGGATTGCTGCATTCTTACTGATTATTGAAGAAATCCCTGCCAGTGATTGGGATGGTGCGCGTAAAGATGGCTTCTTCCCTATCTACTTCAGCCCACCAGTAAGCCGTGTCGCACAAAACGAAGATGAAATTATCGTTGGGCGTAATGCTTCAGGGATTACTGTTCCCGTTTATGAAGATGACACACGCACAACTGTTTTAGCGGAACTCGATAATGGCGCTGAATTTATCGTCATCGAAGACGGTGATACTCTGACGCAAATATTGCTAGAGGATGGTCGGATTGGTTTTATTGAAACACGGTTAATTGTGACCAGTATCCGCCAGCGTGATGAGGTTGATTTTGCCCCCACGTTGACACCGACACTTGCGCCAACAGCAACACTAACACCGTCACCATCACCGACAGCAACGCCGATTCTGCCACAAATCACACCGATGCCATTTACTGATCCTCAAACACGGAGCAGTTCGCAAGCGTTGGGACTTCTGTTGGCGATTGTTGTGATTGCTTTGGGTAATTTATTCTGGATTTTACGTTGGTTAGGACAGCGAGACAAATGATCACTCTGATTAGCTTAATCCTGACATTAGTCATATTTAGTTACTTGCTCGATGATAATCCATTGTTTCGGCTTGCCGTTTCAATCTTTGTGGGTTTAGCGGCTGCCTTCACGGTATCTGTCACCTTACAGAGTGTCATCTTACCGTTAACGCGTAGTAGTAGCGGTGATGCGCTCATTTTGGTATTCAGTGGCATTTTGACCCTGTTGCTTCTTCTAAAGCCATTACGATCAATCCGTGTATTCACCAATATATCGCTAGGTTTCTTGATCGCGGTGGGTGTTGCGGTATCCATCATTGGGGCAATTTCTGGCACATTGATTCCGATTGTGGCACAAACTGTCAGCATCAATAGTAGTGATGGTGCGTTCAATTTGCTGAGTAGTATTGTGATTGTGATTGGCGTTATCAGCACCTTGCTCTACTTTAGCTATGGGTCGCAAAAATCAGTCGATGGTCAAGTTGTGCGAACACCGCTTATGCAAGTTGTAGCGAGTATCGGGCAAGGATTCATCGTGATTACATTGGGCGCACTCTATGGCGCAGCGATATTAACAAGTTTGACAATTTTAACTGGACAGCTTGCAACGCTGTTCGGCGGCTAATTACGGATACGAGAGGCGATATATGGCAAGCAGTCGAGTCAGTTCGATACTAGCAGCCGATTTTGGTAGTGTGCAGACCCGCGTTGTTTTATTTGATGTGGTTGAGGGCGAATATCGCTTGGTCGCACATGCCGCAGGGCGTACGACATTAGGGTATCCCGATGATGATCTTCATGTAGGATTGCGTCGCTTATTAGAAGAAATTAGTGCTGTGAGTGGGCGTAACTTTTACAATCAAGTCGGACGTATTGTCACGCCAGAAGATCGCAGTCGTAATGGTGTCGATTATTTCATTACAACCGCAAGTTCGGGCAAACCGATTCGTACTATTATAGTTGGTCTAGTGCCTGAAGTGAGTATTAGTAGCGCACTGCGTGCGACATCAGGGACATATATTGATAAAGTGGCTGAATTTCATCTGCGTGATGGCTATTCAGAAGAAGAACGCCTAAATGCAGTGATCGTTGGGCGACCTGATTTAATCTTTGTTACTGGGGGAACAGATGGTGGTGCGGTGCAAGCCTTGCAAGGCATCCTTGATGTGATTGAACTGGGTTTAAGAATCCAAGAACGTGAATTACGACCACCGATTTTATATGCAGGTAATCGCGCGTTACAAGCCTATATCACTGAGCGCTTTAGTGACCTGACCGATGTTATCATGAGCGATAATATCCGCCCTACTATCGATCAAGAAAGTATTGATGCTGCTCAAGTCGCGCTTGGGAAGGCATTCGATGACCATAATGAAACGCAAGGGATTGCATTTAGCACTGTTGGCGAAATGAGCAGTACAGGCTTATTACCAACGGCGGAAAGTTATCGTCTTGTAGCGGATTATCTTGCTAAAACACGCCGAGCAAATGTTATGATTGCCGATGTGGGCAGCACATCAACGATCCTCGTGAGTGCTTTCAATGGTGATACCAATGCTCATATCAGCACGACAAAAGGCTTAGGGCAAAGCGCCTTAACATTACTGAATGATGTCGGTGAAGCAGCCATTGCAGAATGGTTACCGTATTATCCGATTGGCAGTGAAATCCGTAATTACATGATGAATAAAGTCGCGCGTCCAGCATCTATCCCTATGGATTTACGCGAAATGTTCATGGAACAAGCCATGATGCGGGCAGCATTGCGCCAAATGGTAGCAACGAATCGGGCAGCGTGGCAAGGGGTCAATCCTATGGGTACATTGCCGCCTGTTGATCTGATTGTTGTGGGGGGTGGCGCACTGAATGGGACAGGTAATCCAGCTTACGACATTATGCTCATTGCGGATAGTTTACAACCAACAGGCATTACTGAAATCAAAGCGGATCGTCACGGTATTATTCCTGCCATGAGCGCCATTGCACGCACACAACCTGATGCGATGGTACAACTCATTGATGGGGATAATCTGGAACATCTCGGTAGTTTGATCAACCTCACAGGGTCATCAGGGCGCGATGGGATTGCAGCAAAGCTGGTTATCATAACTGATGATGAACCGTTTAAATATGATTTGCGTGTTGGCGAATATCTATCCTTACCCTTGCCACAGAGTTTCTCGTTAGCAATTAAGATCCGTTGTCAGGGTAATTTCCGTGTCAATGGCAAGCGCAATTTAAACGTGACACTCAATGGAGGTACAGCAGGTATCATCATTGATGGGCGTGGACGACCCCTTGCCCCAATTGGAACAGTTGAAGAGCGGATGCAGATATTGCCAAATTGGATTGCCAGCGCCACTGATACAGAAGCCTTTGACTTACCTGATGAATGGCGTTTGAACCCTAATAATGAATTAGAAGCGGTGCAATTGCGACGCACACAAGAGATGAAAGCCCTATTTGAACCCATTGGGGATGAAGCCGATGGAGACTCTTTCGACGATAGTAACTTAGAGGCACTTGATATAACGGGTTCTGATGTTGATTTAGATGATTTATTCGGCGATGATGCCGATCATCAAGAACCAGAAGAAGATGATGATGATCTTGATTCACTGCGCGGATTATTCGATTGATGGTTTATCTCGTTAATCAATCAGAAAGTTAAGCATAATGTATTATCCAGAACAACGTCCTATCTCAGAGATGATACGGATTCAACGGCGAACGTTATTGCCTGATTATGCGATTGGTCAGGTAGAAGCTGAATTGGGGAGTATTGTCGATGTGAATGATACAGTTGCGCGTGGCTTAGTCCCTGCACAGCATACGATCATTGCTGCTGCTGATGAATTAGGTGTTGATGCAGCCGAGGTTGAAGCCTTACTCTTGGTCAATTTACGTCGTCCTGTTAAAAAAGGTGTTGCCATTGCTGGCGAAGACCCTGAACGCGGTAAGCGTATTCTAGCGCCAATAAGTGGTTTAGTGGTGGGTGTGGATGATGGGCGCATTATTATGCAAGCCATGCCACGCAATATTGATTTAAAAGCAGGTGTGCGCGGACAAGTGGTACAAGTCATTGAAGGGCGTGGGGTTGCTATTGAAGCAACAGGCGCAGTCATTCAAGGGGTATGGGGCAATGATCGTACTGTGATTGCGCCAATCCGCTTTGAACCCTTCGATGGATTAGAAGCAATTGATGAAGATGACATCAGCACTACCTATCGCGGTGATATTATTATTACTAAAACCCAACTCACCGCAGATAAAATTCGTATTGCCCAAGCACAGCAAATGACAGGCATCATTGCACCCAGTATGGATGCAAATCTTGAGCAAATAGCACTGGATGCCAAAATTTCAATCATGCTGACAACAGGCTTTGGTGAAGGGCGTTTTTCACGCAAGACGCTCCAGATTTTAGAAACCTATGAAGGCTATCAAGGCGTGTTGGATGCTGCTTATCCGCAACGATTCGATGGTCGTCGGGCAGAACTGATGATTAATCAATTTACAAAAGAAGATGTACCATCAGGCAATAGTGTACCTTTGAGAGAAGGTATGTTTGTTCGTATTACTCGTGCGCCTTATGCAGGACGTAATGGTGAAGTTGTCGAAATTCCGCGTGATCGCATCTTATTAAGCAATGGATTGCGTGTTTTTGGGGCATATGTAGAGGTTGGTGTAGATGAGATTGTTGCTGTACCGTTAGCAAATTTAGAAGGTGCTGGCACATAATCCGTTTTCGCTATATGATAGTCATGTTATTATTAGCAATTTGAGCGACACTTATTCGTCCCGCTTCAGGAGGGAAAGGGCACTATGTCCGACGATTTCGATCCAAATGATCTTTTTGACGATTTTGACAACGATGATGACTTCGATGATTTCGATAGCGATAGCTTCGATGATTTCGGAGGAGACGATGGCTTCAGCAATGAGCTAGCCGATGATGGTTTTGAAGATGATGATTTCGCCTTCAATGATAATCTTTTTGATGAAGACCTAGAGGATGATGATTTCCTCGACGATGATGGTTTTGATGATGACGATGACTTAGCACCCGTTGTTCAACAAGATAATGGTAATTTCCGTACCATTATGTTTGCAATGGCAGGCTTATTTGTCGTCGGTATTATTCTGATTATCTTATTGGTCATTTTCCAGAATGCCCAACAAAACAACCAGAATACAGCATTTGAAGAAACCCGTGTTGCCATTGAAATTATCAATGCAACCAGCCAAGCACAAATTGAAGGCTCGGCAACGGCTGCGATTGTTGGTCAAACAGCTACACTGCAAGCACAAGTGGCTGGCACACAGACACAATCGGCTGTTGATCGTTCGACTGAGCAAGCGAATATCGCTGCAACCGCTACAGGTGCAGTCGTTGTTCAGACCCAAACAGAACAAGCCTTTGTCCAAGCGACGCAAGATGCGCTTGATGCAGCGACACAAGCTGTCCTTGATGCACAATTAGAAGCACAAGCTGGTGCAACACAAACAGCCGTCGTTATTGAAATGACACTCAATCCTGTCAATCAACGCGAACCGCTTATCTTCAACGGACAACCTGTTCAAACAGCAGATGGCACACCGATTATCTTAATTGATGGTCTACCATTTGTGATTATCAATACACAACCTGTTCCTGTTGCGCCCGGTAGCCCATTACAAACGGCTGATGGTACTTCCGTTACAGTTGTTGATGGTGAAGTTGTCGCAGGTGATGGTACAGACATCCGTGCAACACAAGCTGCATTTGATCTCCAATTAACAGCCAGCCCTGTTGATGATCGTCCACCAGCAGAACTTAACGGTGAAACTGTTCAAACCAGCGATGGCACGCCGATTATCATTATTGATAATCGTGCTTATACGGTTATCAATTCGCAACCAGTCGAAGTACCACCCGATACGCAGTTAGAAACGAGTGATGGGACACCTATCATTATTATAGGTGGACTCCCAGTTGAAGATAACGGCACACAACCCATGCCAACACAAGGCGAATCCGTTTCCTTGTCGGCGGTACAGCAAACAGCGACTGCCCTCGCAAACTTGTTTGATGCAACCCCTACACAAGCAGCGATTGTGCCAACAACCCAACTCGGTCAAGGTGGTGGTATTGCAACAACCGTTGCAGGTGTCAGTACACCCAATCCGGGTCAAGGAGGTGGTGATAGTACAGCACTACCTGATACAGGTCTCATTGATGATGTCTTTGGTGGCAATCCAATGGTAGTTGTATTAATTGCATTCGGATTATTTGGCTTAATTCTCGTATCGCGTGGTGTTCGTAGCGCAAACCGCGAAAACTAAGTTAAACATCATATAGCGTTAAAAAAAACAGGATGGTAACCCCATCCTGTTTTTTATTTATAGTAGAGGCGCATTTTTAAGCGACCCATCTGTATTTCGTCACCACTTTCGAGTATTTTGGGTATATCTTTAGTCAAGCGTTCACCATTGATGTACGTTCCGTTATAGCTACCCAAATCCACTAAAACGGGCGGTTGCTCACGCGCATCAAGTTGAGCATGTTTGCGCGAAACCCCAAAATGTTGTGCATTAAAACTTGTCAAATCAATTTGCACATCCGTATCATGTGTTTTAGCAGGGTCTGCCCGACCTATAATGAGACTATTTTTGCGCTCAATCGATAAAGGTGCGCTACCATCCGCAATATACAACATTAAAGGACGTGATGAGGGTGGTTCAGATAATTGTAAATCACGCTTTGAATCTCGGTCTAATTGTTTTGTTTGGGCTTCGCCAACTAAAATATCATAAATATCACTGCCACAATTATCACAAATTAAGATACCTGCACGATTTTCATAACCACAATCTTTACACTTCATTGCAACTTATCCTCAAAATAGC
>JBAUIA010000116.1:0-2678 GCA_049680565.1 Phototrophicaceae bacterium | reverse complement strand
TCCCTTACATGTGCCTCAGATAATACGTTTACGAATTGCATCACTGATTCTGTCAATAATCGTGACCAAAATTGCGATGATGATGATGGCACCCATCAAACGTTGGAATTGAAATAGTGCAGTATATTTTTGGATAATAAAGCCCACGCCTCCCGCACCAACGATCCCGAGAATAGTCGATGCTCTAACGTTGACCTCAAAAGTGATTAAGGCGTAGGTGGCTAAGTGTGGAAAAGCTTGCGGCAATACAGCATAATTGAAAATTTGAACTGGACCTGCTCCCGTTGCACGTACTGCAGCAACTTGGTTAGGATCAATTTGCTCAAAGGATTCCGCGAATAGCTTGGCTTGCGATCCAATTGAACCAATCACTAGCGCTAATACACCAGCAAATGGACCTAAACCGACTGCACTCACCATAATTAGTGCGTAAATTAATACTGGAATTGAGCGTGTCAGATTTAAGAACAAACGCGTTGTTTGGTAAATAAGAGGATGAGGTGATACATTTCGTGCGGCTAGTAAGGCAAAAGGGATAGAGACAATAATAGACGCAACTGTCCCGATGACAGCAATTTGAATTGTTTCGAGAATTGATCCTAAAATGATAGGATAGCCAGCAATCCATTCTCCTTGTTCCAAGACGTAGCGCTTACCGACAACATGCTGTCCTAGTTGGTAAGGTACAGCGTTTACAACAAGCATACCTGTCTCGACGATCATGACACTTTCATCCCAATCATCTAATACAATATCAAAGCCTTCTTCAGCGATATAGGGGCGTAAAGTGTGAACTTCTTCTGCATCATAATTAGCAGCTTCTTCAGGTGTGAGTAATACCGCATCATCAGCCCCTGTTTGTCGATAGACATACATCAAAGTCTGAGTATCTGTTAAGGCTTCAATATCAGCCAAACTAGCACGTTGAGCACGTTGAGCCTTAGGCGTTGGACTGATTCTATGGGCACTTGGCGGGAATAAAGTAAAGGCATACTCGCTACCATCAGCATATTCAAATTCTGGAGGCAATAATCGCATGACAAAGTTAACAAGGGTTGGCACACCATTGATAAATTTCTCAGGGCTTGCTTCCGTTCCTGCACCGCTCCATACTAAAACACCAAGAGTAATAATTGTGGTAATTATTAGGTTGAATGTAAGTTTCGGAAATGGACGCAGAAGATCTGAGCGAATTTCTTCGAGATCATCATTTTTAACTTTTGGGAGTTTTGTATTTTGTCGTTGCATTAGACTCTCTCCGAAACGGCTACAGTTTGCGTTTCATCTTCAAATACGAGTTCAACAGTCTCGATGTCTGGCTGTTCTTCAATCAATGAATTTTGTTGTGGCTTATCAAAACGATAAATTTTATCCATCATTTCTTGGGTAAGTTCATCAGGTCTACCATCAAAGACAACACGACCTTGAGCAATACCTATTAATCTGTCGGTGAAAGATTTTGCAAGTTCAACTTCGTGAATATTGATGAGTGTAGGAACACCTTCTTCACGCGCAACGCGTGCTAAATCGCTCATGACTGTCCAAGATAATTCTGGATCAAGGCTAGCAACTGGTTCATCTGCTAGGAGTAATTTGGGTTGTTGAGAAATTGCGCGCGCAATATTAACCCGTTGTTTCTCACCACCACTTAAGCGGTCTGCACGGAATTGCGCCCGATGTAACATACCTACACGTTCTAAGCTACGGAGTGATACTTCTCGCTGTTCACGACCAAAGTAGCCCATTGTTGTAAGGAATCCTTTGTTATAGCCAAGCCGACCTGTGAGAACGTTCATATTGGCACTTAAACGACCAATAAGGTTATATTCTTGCCAAATAAAACCAACTTGGCGCATGAGATTACGTTGTTGACGAGCGTTCATCGTCGTAATTTCTTTACCATCTAGCTTGATGCTACCTGATGTAACTGGTTGCATCCCATTAATGCACCGTAAAAGTGTTGATTTACCTGCACCACTCCGACCAATGATGGCAACAATTTCATTGCTTTGAATCGTCATTGAAACTGATTTCAAAGCCTCTGTTCCGTTTGGGTAAACAACCCGTACATCTTTGATTTCTAGCATCGTATCTCCTAAATAGCTTCTTTGTTATTTTCAGTGATATGCTCTAGTAATATTTCTAATTGGATTGATTTCATATGGGGAAATTGCCAATTAGCATGATCTGCTAACCAACTGCCAGACCCAATACCAACACGCAACATACCAGCTTGCCTAGCCGCTCGTAGACCTACTGCGCCGTCTTCAAATACAACACAATTACGAGGTGCAACTTTTAGTGCCCCAGCAACCCAAACAAAAATATCTGTAGCAGGTTTACCATTATTTACGGTGAAACCATTAGCAACAGCATCCACATAATCGTTTAAGCCTGTGTGCTGAATAACTATATCTGCACTTACACTTGAGGATGCGATACCTAATTTCAATCCTGCATCTCTAGCAGATTGCAACAAACTGAGTACACCATCCATCAGCAAATTATCGACAGAACTATTATGGATAATCGCTTGATAGGCATCATTCTTTTTTTGTAACAACTCGTGTGTTTCTGTTTTAGAGAGGTTTTGATTTGCAAATAAGCGCTTTAGGCACTGATGTTGAGGTAATCCACGAAAACTATCTTTCATGGCTTGGTCAAATGGGCGATTATAC
>JBAUIA010000115.1:0-12894 GCA_049680565.1 Phototrophicaceae bacterium | reverse complement strand
GATGTCTATCTCGCAAACCTATACACTATCATCAATACCAAGCTGTTAATTCAACATAATCGTCATATTATGCAAACCGTAACAACGGCTACCAATGAGACTGTGACACTCAATCACCTCATTAATCAGCGTGATCATTTTATCGTGTTTGCTGAAGATGGTATTGGTAAAGCAGATGCCCTATTATCATGGGTGCGTGAAGCGATCTTGCAACGGCTTGATGATATGAATCGTCCGCTCCCTATTTATGCTCATGTTCAGTTTTGGGATGCGCTTAAACCCTTACCACTTGCTTATTGGTTATCGACACAAACATCACTAGACGCTGATACAGTAGAAGCCTTAATTGAAGACGGTCAGGTTGTGTTATTTCTTGATGGTTTGGATGACCTCACGCAAAAACAGCACCGTAACCTTGATGCGCGTCAGACATTTTTGGATATGTTACCAACGACCTGTACGGTTATTCTTAGTAGTCGCTATCAAGAGAACGCCAAAGATGCTATCAATACACCCCACACTTTAACAGTTCATCCCTTACATGATGAGCAAATACAGTCTTATTTAGAGCAATGGACTCAGACAAAGCAGCTATGGCAAACTGTGCGCTTACAGCCTCATTTATTAGATAGTCTGCGCCAGCCTATCGTGTTAACACTCTTTGCGGAAGCATTTCGAGGGCGTGCATGGACATCACAATGTGATAAGCAAAATCGTGGTGATTTCAAAGATATAATTTTTGAACATTACATCGAACGACAATACCAAGCGCTTATTCAACCTCACCCTGCGCCTTTTTCATTAGAACAGGTTTATACTATTTTGGGCTTAGTCGCAACACGCGGTGTTATCCGTTATGGCACAGGACGCGTTGCTATGATTGAGATTAAGCAAGACCATTGGGATGATTTGTTGATTGTGGATGATTTACGCTTTGGATTTATGGGCGGTCATAGTGGGCATGGCGATAAATTTTTAGCCTTTGTGCAACAACTCAAGCTGATTACACATCCGCAAGATGGCATGAGTAGCACCTTTACACATCCCATCATACGCGATTTATTCGTGCTGAAACATTGCTTACCGATTGAAGAAAAACTCGATTCTTATACGATAGAATCTTTAACACGGATTAGCGATCCACGTAAGTACGATGCCTTTGCAACCATCTTATCGGGTGATTTTATGCTCAACTACAAATTGCAAGCCTTCGCTGCCCTAGAAACAGATTCATCGGAGCAGGCATTACGCACTTTGCTGATATTAGCTGAAACGCTCAATCACGATTTTTTCTCAGAGCGGATTAAAGAGAGCATTGATCGGCGCATGAATCATCATCAGTAAAATATTTTTCCACTTGCTTAAATTTTGATGCCTCATTCTATCAGCTAAAGTAAGCAATATTATTTATGCCACGATTACTCGTGAAAATTTTACATTACCTCATTATTAAATTTACAAATTCAAGTTACCTTCTTGAATGTATAGGAAAATTTCACCACATTGTTGGTATAAATTGTAAAATTTTTCTGCACATATCATTAATTTTAATGAGTGCTTCACTAAAGGGGGAAACTTGCTATGAACAAGCTCTACAAACTGACCTTACTTTCAATCACATGTCTCTTGGTAATTATCAACGGAGTTACCGCACACGAAGAAGACGAAAAGCCACCAGTTATTTTTGAGTATTATAATATCAATACACCTCTCTCCACAACAGGATTAGACCCTGCATGCGAGGGAAAAGATGAAGCGTTCTTGGCGTTTGGAGATATGCTGAGTGTCTATTGTGATGAGACATTCATGTATATAGAATCCTTTACATTTGCAAATCATGAAATGATGGTTGGGATTACCGCATGGAATGGACAAGTACCTATTCCTCATCGCCTAACTGAGGATAATTCATGGCGTATTCCACTAAATCCAGAATTGACAGGTGAAAATACACCTACAGTTGGGCAAGGTCCGATTGCCGTTGCAATCAATGGTGTAATGATTTTTAATCCAACGCAACAAGATGGCATTTATAGAGAACAATCTGATCCGTATCTGATTGGTGAATTAGATAGTTGTGGTGGACACAGTGGACGTGGTGACGATTATCATTATCATATTGCACCAATTTGCACTGTAGAACATCTCGCAGAAGATAGTGATGGCACGTTACCAATTGCTTATGCGATGGATGGTTTTCCCATTTATGGATTTGCAAATTCTGACGGTAGTATCCCTGAGTTAGATGAGTGTAATGGTGAATTTGATGATGAAGGCAATTATCACTATCACGCCACAGAAGTCTATCCATATATCAATGGATGCTTTAAAGGGACATTTGATATGAGCCTACAACCTTCCGCCCATCCTATCCGCGATTTTAATGGTCAACCTACACAAGTTTTGATTACGGCGTTTTATCAAGACGATGAAGGCTGGATTCATATGGAATATGAATATCAAGAAACATTATTCTCCGTCAACTACCGAGAAGTAGATGAATTCTGTTTTGAATATGAATATGTCGATAATGTTGAAACGGGTGAAATCAGTTCGACTGAAATATTTTGTCGGGCTGAAAATAATAATCCACCACCCGGCAATGATTAACTATTACATCTAAATTAAGCCCTTCAAGGATTGCAACATCCCATCTATAAATATTTTTCAACCTAGACTATTGAAATACTACACTGTCTCAATAGTCTAGTAATTACTAACAAAATATTTTAGTAGGATAGCTAAATTCTAGAAACACTATTTCGATATATTCACTAATTCTATTCATCGGTTTTATCTCATGAATTAGCTTCTAAGATTGTGCGAATATTTTTCAAATCTTCGATGATGCCTTCTTTAAGAGTTTCTTCGACCATACCCATGCCGATTGAAGCAACCAGTCCGCGTGGCTTGCCCTTGACATGCAACACAATCCGACTGCCCTCGTCTGTCGGTTCAATATCAAATTGACTGCTTGTTTTCGCTTGTGGTGAAATTGAATCCCACGCGAACGATGTGGGGGGTGTTAATTTTGTGACAGTATATTGATTAAGAATTTCACGCCCCATAAATGTTGTGACCACCGTAAACGTATCATTCACACGCACCGCCCCACCATGATAATCGCGCACAGCATGGAAACCTTTAAAAAGTTCGGGAATCCGTGGAATATCTGTCAATAATGTGAAAACATCGGCTGGCAATGCTTTGATCTTAATTGCCAAGCGCATGTCTAAATCTGCCATACATACTTCCCTTGTATTTATCCCATAAATTATAATCATATCATCGAATACATAATCAATAATCGCCATTTTCAAATAGATGTTTCAGACCCATTTTATAATTTGGAAAGTCTAAATTCACTTGCAACGCTTGTTTCATCTTATGATTACACACTCGCTTTGAATTCTGATAAAAACTTTGCGCCATCTGTGACAAATTTGCCTCATCAAGTGTTTGCCAAGGTGGCGGTTCAATACCCAATAAGTCAGCAGCATAAGTCGTCACATCGGCAGCAGATGCTGGTAGATCATCACAGATATTATAGATTGCCCCTGCATCAGGGTGCTGTATTGAAGCAAAAATGGCATTTGCAATATCGGCAACATGAATTCTCGAAAAATACTGATTCTCAATCTTCAAACGACGCGCCGTGCCGTCTTTGACTTTGCGTAAGGCATTGCGATCTTTCCCATAAATACCTGATAAGCGGAAAATTTGCACGCTTTTGCTTGTTTTAAGACCCCAATCCAACCATTGATTTTCTGCGATAACACGTTGTTCGCCCCGTTTATTAGTTGGGGCAAGCGAAGTCTGCTCATCAACCCAATCACCGTCT
The DNA here is from genome assembly GCA_049680565.1 of Phototrophicaceae bacterium. Lineage (GTDB taxonomy): Bacteria > Chloroflexota > Anaerolineae > Aggregatilineales > Phototrophicaceae > JAUZRW01. The sequence goes on along the minus strand of JBAUIA010000115.1, from coordinate 9,053 downwards.
GCATTACCGTAAACCCCTGTTGTCGATAAGTACCCAACCCAGACAAGTGATGATACATTTGCCAATTGTTCTGAACAATGTTGCATCGCACGATCTCCTGCATCATCAGGCGGAATTGATTGCAAAAGATGTGTAACACCATCAAGTGCATCATCTGGTAGTAGCGATTGACCATCCCAGATTGTGACTTTTAAGCGCTGGGCTTGAATTGATGTTACTTTAGCATCCGAACGGGTCGTACCTGTTACTCGCCAGCCATCTTGTAAGCAGCGTTCTGCAAGCACTTGGGCGGTATAACCATAGCCAAGACATAACACATGAGATTGCATTGTTTTATTGGTTTTCATAGTATATCCTAATGCCTAAGCCAGCTAGTCAAAAAAAGTATTGTTTTTGCTTTTAGATCGTCATTTTAAGCGTATCTTGTAAGTCAGTTTTCCTGATTTATATAAGCTGGAGATTAGCATTCAAATTACCCCCTAAATATTGGGGGTCACAATTGTTATGATATGTCCCATTATTATGATGCACATCTGAGTTACTCATTTCTTGAAATACCCAATCAATCTGGAGATTTTTCACCATGATAAATACGCCTGACACAGTTTCCGTGCCAGACACTATGTTACATAACGCCACAACAGCAGATTTATATTATCAAAAAACAGCTCAACAAGTTGCCGATAATTTACAAGTTGACCCAGCTACGGGGTTAAGCGATAGCGACATCAGCACTAGACTCAAGCAATATGGCACAAATGAAATTACCGATAAAGGTACGACCAGCATCTGGACATTGGTCTATGCACAAATCGCTGAACCCTTAGTCATAATCTTGCTCTTAGCAGCAGGTTTGAGTGCCGTACTCGGTAAAATTCCTGAATTTATTGCGATTAGTGCCATTGTTATCTTGAATGCGATTTTAGGCGTTTTCCAAGAATATCGTGCCGAACAAGCAATTGAAGCGCTCAAAAAGATGAGCCAACCGAATGTGCGTGTCCGTCGTAATGGCAAATCTATCGAAATCGAAGCCACCCAACTCGTCCCCGGTGATGTTATCTTATTGGAAACTGGGAATGTTGTACCTGCGGATGCCCGTTTGTTGGATGCCAATAATTTACGCGTACAAGAAGCATCGCTCACAGGTGAAAGCTACGCAGTTGATAAAATCAACAAACCGCTCGAAGGCGATAATTTACCACTCGGTGATCGTAAGAATATGCTGTACATGGGGACTAATATTGCTTACGGACGCGGTGAAGCAATTGTCACAGGGACAGGCATGCAAACCGAACTCGGTAAAGTTGCCGATATGCTACAAAATGTCGTGAATGACAAATCGCCTTTGCAAAAACGCATGAGCGAACTCGGTCAGATCATGTTCTATGCAGCCTTTGTTGTGATGGCTATTGCATTTGTAATTGGCTTTGCAACTGGTCAAGATTTCCAGACGGTATTACTGAATGGTGTTGCAATCGCGGTGGCAGTTGTCCCAGAAGGATTACCTGCTGTTGTCACCATTTCCTTAGCATTAGGCGCACAACGCATGTTGAGCCGCCGCGCCCTCATCCGCAAGTTACCTGCTGTTGAAACGCTCGGTAGTGTAACGGTTATTGCCAGTGATAAGACAGGTACATTGACTGAAAACAAAATGACTGTCAAGGTGATCGATGTCGCAGGGAACACAGTCAATGCCGATAAACCAATCCAAACCGATGCCGTCGCAGCAGCGCCACAAGACCCACAACAACATCTCTTGCTGGTTGCATCCGCATTAGCCAATGATAGCTATTTTCAAGATGGTGAACTCATTGGCGATCCAACTGAAGGCGCGATGTTGATAGCTGCCAAAAATTATAATCTCGAACGTAATGCCCTAGAAGCCACGTATCCGCGTGTTGCAGAAGTGCCATTTTCATCAGAACGTAAGCGCATGACGACGGTGCATCGCAGCGATGGCAAAACGCTCGGCGTTCTCGATGATGCAGCGCAATCATTCATTGCCTTCACCAAAGGTGCGCCTGATGGCTTATTAGATAGTTGTAATCGTGTTTATGCGGATGGTGAAATCCAACCCTTAACGGATGAATGGCGTTCACGGATTGAAATCAGCAATAATAAATTAGCAGGAGACGGTTTACGGGTTCTCGGTGTTTCCTTCAACTCAGTTGATAGCTATGACGAGGACAATGTTGAAGCAATTGAAGACAATATGGTCTTTATTGGCTTAGTCGGCATGATTGACCCACCACGCCCAGAAGTGATTGAGGCTGTTGCAACCTGCCGTACCGCAGGGATTCGCCCAGTAATGATTACAGGCGATCATCCAATGACGGCACTAGCGATTGCTAAAGAAATCGGCATTGCAGGTGAAGGCGCAGAAGTGATGACAGGGCGTGAACTCGCCGTCATCAATGATGAAGAACTCCGCCAACGGGTTGGCACGGTATCGGTTTATGCACGGGTTGCCCCAGAGCATAAGCTGCGTATTGTACAAGCCTTGCGTGATACAGGTAATGTTGTTGCAATGACAGGTGACGGGGTCAATGATGCTCCAGCCCTCAAGCAAGCCGACATTGGTGTCGCAATGGGTATCACAGGTACAGATGTTAGTAAACAAGCCTCTGATATGGTTATCACCGATGATAATTTTGCAACCATTGTGCAAGCTGCCGAAGAAGGACGCGCAATCTACGATAATGTGCGCCGTTTTGTAAAATACTTACTCGCTAGCAACACAGGTGAATTATTCGTCTTGCTTGCAGCCCAACTCGTTTCAGGGATGACAATTCCACTGACAACCCTACAAATCTTATGGATGAACCTTATCACTGATGGGATTCCTGCCTTGGCACTCGGTTTGGAAAAAGCCGAAGATGATGCCATGAAACGTCCCCCTTATGCTCCTAATGAAAGTATTTTAGGGCGTGGGCTTGGGCGGCACATCATCCTGATTGGTGGTACACTCGGTATATCTGCATTAGCATTGGGCGTTTGGGCATTCCAAAATAATATCCTCGCTACCAATGGCAACCCTGCATGGAATACAATGGTCTTTATGATGCTCACACTGGCACAAATGGGACATGCGCTCGGATTACGTAGTCATAGTAAATCACTGTTTAGCATGAACCCCTTCAGCAATCGTATTTTGGTGGGTGCAGTGGTCAGCACATTAATCTTGCAATTGATGGCGATCTATCTACCCTTCTTTAACAACTTATTCGGTACAAACCCATTGACACTCGGTCAATTAGGTATCTGTTTGGCGCTCAGTACCCTTATCTTCTGGGTTGTTGAACTCGAAAAGCTACTCGTGCGACGAGGGATTCTCAGCTAATCAATCTAAGTTTTTAATTAAAAGACATCTCAATTGCGAGATGTCTTTTATAATACCGATAACACTATCAAAACATGCTAACAAGGAGTTGGACTGATGTTATGTCCTATTTGTGAAATTGAGCTTGTGATGTCAGAGCGTAAAGGCATCGAAATTGATTATTGCCCAAAGTGTCGTGGGGTGTGGTTAGATCGTGGCGAATTAGACAAAATCATTGAGCGTACTAAAGATTACAAAGCGAAAGATCGCTATCACGAAGATCGTGAAAAATACTCTAATCCCGATCATAAACCGAAGCGTGATTATCAATACAAAAAGCGCAAATCGGTCTTAGGTGAGATTTTTGACATCTTTGATTAAGGATACGCTAAGGTAGTTCAGGCATGATAAAGCCTTATTGATTGTGTCTTAACGCAATTCATTATTTTATTGGATTCAGACAGAGAACGTGTAAAAAAGGACAAGTTCTATGCCAGAAGTACCGAGTATTGTCATTTTTAGTGTGTCATTTTTTCTTGTGGCGCTTGCAGCAAAACAAATTGGTAAATTCTTTTCATCATACGGATTACCGTATATTACAGGCTACCTTTTAGCAGGTGCGCTTGCCGGGCCGTTCGTATTAGGGATGCTGCCTAAAGAAGCCTCTGAACAATTACGCTACATTGATGATGTTTCGCTTGCTGTAATTGCCTTCATCGCAGGGAGTGAGCTTTATCTGCGGGAACTCAAAAGTAAAATGCAAACAATCCTCACGAATGCAGCAGGAATTGTTGTCTTTGCATTTACGATGATCGGCATTGCACTCTACTTTGCCCAAGGTTTCATCCCATTCACGGCTGATTATCCGTTTATGACCAAGTTAGCCGTTTCGCTCTTGGGTGCAACTATTCTACTCGCGCTCTCCCCTGCTTCCACAATTGCCGTCATCCAAGAAGTGAAAGCAAAAGGACCGTTTAGTAAAACAGTTCTCAGTATCACAGTCGTGATGGATGTGGTTATCATCGTTCTATTTGCAGTCAGTGTGGCATTCGCAAGTGCAATGATTGACGGTAGCCCTGTCACGGCATCATTTATTGCTATTTTGGTGATTGATATTTTGATTGCGCTTGCAGCAGGTTTTGCGCTTGGTAAACTCATCGGGGTGGTGTTATCAACCTCATTGAACAAAACACTCAAAGCTGCGGTGCTGATTCTGCTCGGTTATTTGGTGTTTGAAGCAGGTTATCGGGTGCCTGATCTCACCTATGAGTGGATCGGTGTCAAAATCAAAATTGAACCCCTACTCATTTCGATGGTTGCTGGCTTTACCGTGACCAATTTCACCAATTATCGCCAACCCTTTGAAGATTTATTGCACGACATCAGCCCTTATGTCTATGTCGCTTTCTTCGCCTTAACAGGTGTTGCGCTTAAATTGGATATTTTGTTTGCAACAATTGGTATTGCAACCGTTTTGTTCCTTGTGCGGATGGTCGCTATCATTCTAGGGACATATGTCGGTGGAACAATTGCTGGCGAAGAAGCCAAGTTCCGCAAATGGGCAGGCTTGGGCTTAATTACGCAAGCAGGGATCGCACTGGGGCTAGCGCGTGAAACAGCCGTTGAATTTCCTGATACGCTCGGTGGTGATTTTGCAACATTGATTATTGCCGTCGTCGTCCTCAATGAGGTCTTTGGTCCACTATTCCTCAAATATGCTTTACGCCAAGTCGGTGAAGCACAAATCGTTGATAATGACCCCACTCGTAATTTGGTCATCTTGGGCGTTGAGCCACAATCAGTTGCCTTAGCACGCGAAATGCAAGCCGATGGTTGGACAGTCATCCTTGCTGATACCAGCTTAGAACATATCGAGCAACTACGTACTGATGATATCGATGAGCGCCATATCCCAGACCTGAGTATAGACTCGCTGCGATCACTGGTCACCAAACCTTCAACAGCCGTTGTGACAATGTTACCTGATGACCATGAAAATCATGAAATTTGTCGCATTGTATCTGAAGAATTTGGTGTTGAAACGATGGTAACACGGCTACGCGATAGTAGCCTCCGCGAGACATTCTTAGATATGGGTGTCCGTGTACTTGATCCTGCTTCGGCAATGGTTAACCTGCTACACCGTTATCTGCGTGCGCCAGAAGCGGTTAATCTGCTCCTACACCAAGACCCTGAGCATGATGTGATGCAAGTTAAAGTAACTGAAAAAGCAGTCGATGGCTTACCCTTGCGTGATTTGCGCTTACCGGGAGATGTTCTCATATTGGAGATTTTGCGTGATGGACAAATTATCGTGCCACATGGTTTCACACGCCTCAAAATCTCTGATGACGTGACGATTGTTGGTAGCCCCAACAGCCTCTCAGAAGTTGTACTCAAACTCGGTTACTGAGATCGCGCTAAAGTTTCAAAACCATAAAAGCCCTTGCATTTGCGAGGGCTTTTTGTTTTGATTAGGGCTTATACTGTTGAAATATATTGTCGTCAGAGGATACGCCTGATGGCTTATCCTATCAACACAATTTCCCCTATTTAGGGGACGATTTTATGGCGTGCATCCTCTATCATGGGTTCAATACGATCCCTTAATGTGAGATTATCGCTATGGAAAAATTTAAATCAGGCGTATTTGCTACCACCTTGATTGTGAGTATGGCTGTCGGAGCTTTATCATCATTAGTTGTTATCCTTGTAGACGATATTTTGGTTTTACCACTGCTGTTTCAAGTGATTGTTGGAGCAATTGTCGTTGCGATTGTTGCAGGTTTTGCATTTTTGCCATTGTATTTACAAGTACGCAAAATCACGGATGCGCTCACTGCGATTAATAGCAGCAAACGGATAACAACAATTCAATGCTTACCATTCGGGGTATTAAGGCAAGTAACCCAACAAACCAACACCCTCATTGAAAGTCAAGTTGATTTTCAGTCGATGCGTGGCAGATTGTACGAGCAAATTAGCGAAGTCGCTGCCCAAGAAGAGCGCAATCGTTTAGCACGCGATTTGCACGATTCAATCAAACAACAAGTCTTTAGCATGAGTGTGAGTGCTGCTGCTGCTCATGCTCATTTGGAACAAGACATCCATGCTGCAAAAGCTGCCTTGTTGGATGTTCGCCAAAGCGCACAAGAAGCAATGGTCGAAATGCGCGTCCTCTTACAACAACTCGCGCCTGCACCTCTCGAACAATCTGGCTTGGTCGAATCCATGCGGCAACAGATGGAAGCCCTATCATATCGCACAGGCGCACAAATCAGCACCGAATTTGACAAACTCCCTGCCAATGAAACCTTACCCATCGGCGCACAAGAAACCTTATTCCGCGTTGCTCAAGAAGCCTTATCGAATATTGCACGCCATGCACGCGCTCGTCATGTCGCGCTCAAACTCAAGCATCATATCCAGCAAGATACAATCACCTTGAGTATTATCGATGATGGTCAAGGCTTTGATATGGAAACGATTCAACGGGGCATGGGACTCAATAATATGGAACGGCGTGTCGAAGATTTAGACGCTGAGATTACCATGAGTAGTGCTGTTGGCAAAGGGACACAGTTAATGATTACTGTGCCTTTAGAGCGCAAAAATACGCTCGTTGATGAAATCGAAAAACGCGCTGAGTACAAAAAACTCGCAGAAGATACCTATCATCAGTATCTTGGGCTGATGAGTAGTCTTGCGGGCATTATTTTCGCGCTTACATTGGCAGCACGCACCTTGAGCAATAATAGTCCCATCTGGGTTACGATTCTGATGGGTGTTCTAAGCCTCTTTGCGATGTTTGGGATGCGTTATTTTTGGAAGCGCTACCAACCAAGTCAAACCACCTTCTCGCAAACAGTCCCTAGCAATCAACCAGCGCATCCGTTCATGCAGCAACATATCCAAGAAGGAAACTGGATTGTATTGTTTGCGATGGCATTTGTGATTCCGGGGTCATTTATTGGGATTGAAAATTTACTCTGGTTGCCCGCCTTAATCGGTGGTGTGCTGGCGCTCGCAATTTTCAGAACCTTATTTAAGGTTTTAAAATATCAACATGACTATTTTAGCGTACTATTACCATCGGAAATGCCCGATGCAATGCGAACATTACGTACAGGCATCATCACATCAACCCTAGCTGTTGGCTTTGTTGCGCTAACAGTGGTACTACCCGGGACATCATCAGGCTTATATTTACGTCCTACTGATACCGATCAATGGGATAGCAATTTTTTCACGGGGATGCTTATCGTATTCGTCGTTTATGTTATCGCATCGGCAGCACTTTATTGGCTGTGGTACAACAAAAATAAACAATCACAATCACCCATCACGGAGCAAATATCATGATTCAAGTTGCCTTAGTAGACGATCATCACGTTGTACGGCGTGGCATTGAAAGTTTCTTGACGGCTATGCCCGATATGAAAATTGTAGGCAGTGCAGAAAGTGGCGAAATGCTGCTAGAGCATCTGGAAAGTTGGTTGCCTGATGTTATCGTGATGGATTTGTATATGCCGGGTGGGATTGATGGCATCGAAACCACGCGGCAATTACGTGCTATCAGCCCGCATACACAAGTGGTCGTCTTGACAGCCCACACCGATGATGAGCGAGTCATTGCAGCTTTACGTGCTGGTGCAATCGGGTACATTCGTAAAGAGAGTGATCCACTATTATTGGTAGAAGCGATACGTGGCGCAAATAATGGACAATCTGTGATTGATCCTGCGGTTGCATCGGCAGTTTTGCGAGATATGACACAGCAAAAAATTCCCGGTATTGACCTTACCGAGCGCGAAAACGAGATTTTGCTAGAGCTAGCGCATGGATTAAGTAATAAGGAAATTGCTGAAAAATTAGTCATCGGGACGGAAACCGTCAAAACACATGTGGGTAATATTTTATCAAAATTACATCTCAAACATCGTCATCAAGCCTTAGTCTACGCCTTGAAAAATGGCTTAATCAGCCTTGATGAATTAGAACTGTGATTTACTCAATTTGCCAACGGTGATAATAATTTTCAACATCAATCATTACATTGGAGCTAACAATCGGAATAATGGGACTTATAATAGCAGCTTTAGCGCTGAGGTAATCCAATAAGCGGTCATATCCATTGCCACCAGCATAGACAAAATCATCAATTGCCATAACATCATCCAAATTACGTTTACGGACATCTACCTCTGTTTGATTCAGTGAAATGATGTAAGACTCCGATTTCCGATGAACATATTTAAGGGCAACGGCTTCTAAATCAGCTTGCTTGTAGCGTTCGCGCAGGCTCGTTTTCGCAGATAAAACAATCGGACCTTGTCCCTTACAATAGATGATAAAATCGTAATCAACATTCGGAATAAACGCAACTTTTGCCTGCATATAGAATGGGAGAATACCTGTTCGTACCAAGGTCATTGCAATTAATTCTTCAAAGATACGACCATTCATGCTGTTATTTGATGGATAGGCTTGAAGATAAAGTTGATAGTATTTATCAACGAATTCACTCTGTGGCAAATGGTTATCAATCATAAGAGACGGTATAAGCTGCTGAATAATTTCAATGCTAGTCGGCATAATAGTTCCCAATATGCTATTAAGTTGATAAAGTTTTTTGTAGCGTTTCAGTCATATTATGTGCAAGTTTTTTGACAACAGGAACAGCAACCGCATTACCAAATTGTCGATACATTTGTGTGCGTGATACGGGTATTAC
>JBAUIA010000114.1:0-25755 GCA_049680565.1 Phototrophicaceae bacterium | reverse complement strand
TTTGTCATTGAATTGTCAGAGAGTATAAAAGCGCATGTGATACGTCAGGTTACGATAGGTCGATTTTGATATAGTGTAAAGTATTAATGGTCATCAATAGGACAAATGAAATGCACCGTATTGTAATTGCTTTACTTTTTTTGAGTATGATTATCAGCCTCACACTAGCACCTGTCAGCGCACAATCTGAGTCATGTAGCCGTACAGATCGCGCTGCATGGGATGGACAATCACGTTTTAATATTCTCGTACTCGGTATGGATCGCCGTCCGGGAGCGCGTGATAATCTCAATGCGCGTACCGATGCCATGATGATCGTCAGCTTTGATCCACAAAATAATCGCCTTGGTATCCTTGATATTCCGCGTGATATGCACTTTGCCGTATTGAACATGCGTGAAGATTTGTTGCGTGTGAATACCCTTATGGTCGAAGGTGAAACGCTCCAAGAAGGCTGTGGACCTTATTTTGCAATGGAAACTTTTCAGCTTAATCTAGGACTCTACATTGATGCCTATATCGCCTTCGATTTTGTCGCCTTCATTGACTTTGTAGATGCCATTGGCGGCATCACCGTCGATGTTCCTGCGCTCATTAATGATCCAACCTTCCCAGATATGAACTATGGCACAGATGCACTCTATATCCCATCAGGTCAACGCGCTATGGATGGTGATTTGGCGTTAGCCTATGCCCGAACACGGCATGGTGATAATGATTATGCGCGTGGTGAACGGCAACTCGATGTTGTACTCGCTATCAGAGACCGCCTGAATGAGCGTGGCGTTGTGCAAGACCTCGTTGATAATTTGCCACAACTAGTCAATGATTTAGACGGGCATTTTTATAGTAATTTACCCCCTGAACAACTTTCATTTTTGGGATTAGCGATGATGACATTGGATGTTGAGAATATTACAACAGCATCGCTCAACCAAGATTATAGCTTTGACTATGTCTATGCAGGTAGTCGTATTCGTGTACCAGATCGTGAATACATCGCAGAATTACTCATCAACACCTTTGGTGAGGATTACTGGCGCTAACAAACGGATTATTACTTTAGGGGCGCTGCATACAGTGTCCCGTTTATATTTGTTATAGTCTTCCGATGTTTCACCTTTTCAGTATCATCACTCCCAAGTAGCATAGGAGAACACACATAATACTATTTTTGATGGACTAAATATGATACTTAAAAAATGTTTAATTGCTAATCGTGGCGAAATCGCGGTGCGGATTATCCATGCGTGCCGTGAACTCGGTATCACCAGCGTCGCAGTCTATAGCACCGCAGATGCTACCGCAAAGCATGTTCAACTCGCCGACGAAGCCTATCCAATCGGCGCACCACCGCCTAATCAAAGTTATCTCCAAACAGAGACCTTGCTCCAAGTGGCAAAAATGGCACATTGTGATTGCATCCATCCCGGATATGGATTCTTATCGGAAAATGCCGACTTTGCACAACTGGTCTTGGATGCAAATTTGATATGGATAGGACCTTCTCCTGATGCAATCCGTGCAATGGGGGTCAAAACAGAAGCACGCGCTCTGATGCAAGCTGCTGATGTGCCTGTTGTCCCCGGTTATCAAGCGGATAATCCATCTGATGCTGATTTACAAACGGCTGCCCAATCTATTGGCTATCCTGTGATGGTCAAAGCAGCAGGGGGTGGCGGTGGTAAAGGGATTCGTATCGTGCATGATGCTCTTGATTTGCTGGAATCGGTTGCAGCCGCCCGCTCAGAAGCGAAAAAAGCCTTCAATGATGGACGTATCTTCCTAGAGAAATATATTGAGCAGGGTCGCCATATTGAAATTCAAGTGATCGCCGATACACACGGCAATACACGGCATCTCTATGAACGTGAATGTAGCACCCAACGCCGTCACCAGAAAATTATCGAAGAATCACCATCGCCCTTGCTCACCCCCGAGATACGGGTTGCAATGGGGCAAGCTGCCGTTGCTGCTGCTCAAGCGGTTGAATATGTCAATGCAGGGACAGTTGAATTTATTGCGACTGAAACAGGCGAGTTTTACTTCCTAGAGATGAATACGCGCCTACAAGTGGAGCATCCCGTAACGGAGATGGTCACAGGCATTGACATCGTAAAATTGCAATTTCAGATTGCAGCAGGTCAACCAATTCCATTCACACAAGCCGAGGTACTGCAAAATGGTCACGCCATTGAATGTCGTATCTATGCGGAAGATGCGCGCAATAACTTTTTGCCAGCGATTGGTACGGTGCAACGCTTTGAGCCTGCCTATAGTGCGGGTGTTCGGGTTGATAGTGGGATTCAATCAGGCGATGAAATCACGATTCATTATGATCCGATGATCGCTAAATTGATCGTGCATGATACAACCCGTGAAGCAGCCATTCAACGGATGCGCCAAACCTTACATGATACTGTCATCCTTGGCACAACCACCAATATTGATTTTCTACAAGTCATTCTCGACCATCCAGCTTTCATCAATGGTGAGGTCACAACACGCTTTGTTGATGAGCATCTTCAAGACTTACTCCCTCCTGATATGACGCAGATACCGTCTTTAGCCCTAATTGCTGCTGCGCTATCGGATTTAGGCGCAACGCCGACCCATCAAACAAGGCTTGCACCACCATCATCTGATAGTGATGCCTATAGCCCTTGGAACACTGCTGATACATTCAGGATAGGAGAGTAAACCATGCAATTAACCTATGAATTTAAAGGTGAACAAGTCAAGATTCGCCTTGATAAACAAGCGGATGGGTCATTTATTGCAACAATTGGGGATGAGATCATCACTTTTAATGCTACCGAACTCGCTAATGGGACATGGTTGTTGGATAGCAATGGACAACGCCATATGCTCCATACTGCCTCGCAACAATCGATGCGCTATGTACAAGTGGATGGTACACAATACCAACTAGAAAAAGCAACAGGTCGTAGACGGCGTAGTCGCCAAGCAGGAGTGGTCGGCGATCTTACCTCAGAAATGCCCGGACAAGTGATAGAAGTCCGTGTTGCAGAAGGTGATAGTGTGCAATCAGGGGATGTACTCGTAGTCTTGGAAGCCATGAAAATGGAAATTCGTATTACAGCGCCTTATGATGGTATCGTCGCACGATTGATGGTTGCACAAGGCGATGTTGTCGATAGAGGGCAAAATCTTGTTGAAGTCACCGAAAGCTAAATTGCAATATTCGACGCGCAAAATTTCAATTTTCGATGTAAGATAGAGTCTCTAACGAAAATCAAACAAGCATTGAAATTATGACACAAATATTTATCAGCTATAGTCGTACCGATGAACCATTTGCGCGTCAATTGGCAACAGCACTCAGTGATATGGGGGCTGATATTTGGATTGATATAGAAGATATTCCAGCAGGGATGAAGTGGAGTTCTGCCATTCAGCAAGGCTTAGATACGGCGGATGCACTCATTGTTGCGATTTCACCAGAATCAATGGCATCGCGTAATGTTGAGGATGAATGGCAATATTTCCTCGATCATAATAAACCTGTGATTCCAGTCTTCTTACGCGATGCCAAAATTCACTTCCAACTGAATCGGATTCAGTGGATTGATTTCAAGAATCAACCCTTTGATGCAGCCTTGATAGCACTCCATGCTGAAATGCGTCGTAATGGCATCAAATTACAAGCGCCTCCTGCGCCAACAGGTGATTCGCCACCTTTAACACATGGTCATGATGCGCCGCCTCAGCCAAAACCAGCAGGCAAGAATCGTACATTGTTGTACGGCGGTGCAGTGATTGGCTTTATTATCATAATAGCAATAATTGCAGTTGCTCTGATGCAATCCAATACGGACAATACAACGCAATTAACTGCTGATGCTCAATCAACAAATATCGCCCAATTAGCGAACGTGACGCAAACCCTCGATACAACAATTAATAGTCAAGCAACCCGTATCGCAGAACAAGAAGCTACACAAGCAGCGAATTTTGTTAATCAAACGCAAACACAAACTGCTCAACAAGTCCTTGATGCAACATCGACAGCACGCGCCTTACCAACAGCTACTGACATCCAGACCCAAATTAATACAGGACCTATCAGCAATAATGAAGATTGGCAACCCATTGAACAAACCATTGATGGCGTGGTGATGGTGCTTGTACCGTCAGGTCGTTTTACATTTGGTGCAACTCAGCTACAGCTTGATGATAACTATCATGTTTGTGAAGCCAAACTCAATGCCTCATCGTGCAATGCTTTGCTTGATGAGCGCAATGATATACCGATTACTTTTAATGAACCGTTCTGGATTGATAAATATGAAGTGTCACAGCGCCAATATGGGAGTAGCAATAGTCAACTCCCACAAGGTAATGTGACATCTGAGCAAGCACAATCTTACTGTGAAACCCGTAATGCCAGCTTACCGACAGAATCTGAGTGGGAATATGCTGCTAAAGGACCCAGCAATTGGCGCTATCCTTGGGGCGATTCATGGGATTTTAACGATGTACGTGCCAATATCTGTGATGCCAACTGTTCAAATAATTGGCGTGAATTGAATTATAGTGATGGCTATGCTGAAGCAGCGCCTGTAAATGAAATTCACGGGAGTGCCTCATGGGTTGGGGCATTTAACATGGTTGGCAATGTCTGGGAGTGGACAAGTGATGTTTATAGCGACGATACCACCAATACCTTACGCGGTGGTGCATGGACATGGATACAAGGCGAAGCGACCACAACATCACGCGCAGCAGGCATTGCCGATCAATCATCATTTTATGGCTTCCGATGTATACGTCCCTATCAAGCGAGTGATTTATCTCAGTAATTACTCGCTCATAACCTAAACTATGAGTAAGATATGATTATTGACCCATATCTAATAATTATCTTTCATACAGATCGTTATACTTTTTAAAAAAGAGGAGATAATCATGCAAAAATCATGGATGTGGGCAGACAATAGTTCAAATGGGGTTGGCGGCGCAATCATTGACCTTGAAGAAGATCGTGTACAATGGTTCGATCAACCGGGATGTGCCTGTGGTGGCAGTACAATGCAACAAACCATTGCAGATTTTCGTGAAAAAGGCTCACGCTTTTTGATGCCCCCTGCTGATGTCATGGAAGAGATGCAAACCTTTATCCAATTATCAGAAGTGCAATCCTGATTTGAGATCATTCACTCATAAAATGCCCTCACATAGATGACAATCAGGTTAGTATTAAGGTAAACAGGCTTTAATGTACTTGACAATAAATTAACCCATCGTTACCATATGAGAAGGTTATATTGCGGGCCTATAGCTCAGTTGGGAGAGCGCTTCAATGGCATTGAAGAGGTCATGAGTTCGAGTCTCATTAGGTCCACTTGCTAGACACACGATCCATATCAGTTGGATTGGTCACAAACAACCTGCGATATATTGAAAGGTCGCAACTGTGAGTAAAAAAGATCGTACAGTTTGGGATGACATTCTTGATCTAGGGCGCGAAGTCCTAGAAAAGTTAGATGAAGCAATAAACCCTGAAAAACGGCGTAAATTGGCACGCATTCCGATTCCAGTACGCAGCAATTACCCACCGCTACGTAATCCCGATGAAAGTCGGTACTGATCGATTATCTTTCACAATAGTACAATTTTAAAAGCGTAGTCTTACTGACTGCGTTTTTTTTATTCGCTTGATATGTAAGTTAATCCAAGACGAATAAGCCACCATCAAGCGCAATTGTTTCCCAATCGGCAACATAAATAGGATCAATCACATCCACTAGCAAATCTGTCAAGGTCAGCACAACCACCACAGTGTCAAAATCACGATACATCACATAATTGCTCATGGCACTTGTTCCGCGTGCATACCGTTCGCCTGTATCTGTTTCGCCAAATATCAAATCTGATGCGGTTAATAACATGAGTGCCTCCTCAAAACCTTGACCTGTTTCAGTTTTTGGTTCTAAGCGAATCAGAATCCGTGTTGAAACCTGATCTATCGCCTGAATTTCACGCCCGACTAGCGCCCAAGCATTACGCGGATTTGGCATGACCCATTGTAATTCTAGCGAAATGTCATACACCAAACGGTCACTAGCGAGTGCCTCAATATCACCAATAATTGCTGCAATATCTTCATCTGAAGGACCTTCTGATTGCTGGCAACCAACCAAAAGCATACTCGCAATGCCTAATATGACGATCAACATACGGTGCATCTTATGACTTCCTCTAAATAATGATGATTATGTTATGGTGTTTATCTTAGCAACAAAATGTGATGATGCTATGCTAATAAATTGCCTGATTTTATAGTGTTGGTTAAGCTAACTTTATATATTAAACGCATCAGGAGAAAATTATGGCAACCAGCAAACAAGTTGAATCCGCACTCAACGTTTTACCAAAAATTAGATCGTTCTAACGACGACATCAAAGACCTGATTAAGTTGATTACTGAACTCGAAACACTGCTCAAAACTTACAACGCAGATGAAGATTTGGAAATTGATCGCAGTATCAAAGCAGAAATCCGACGCGGTAAAAAGCAAATTGATGAACTCCGCAAAAATATCGATAAACTCGCGCGTGAATTGCGCGATACCAACAAGAAATACCATTATTTATCGTAGTAAAGCTACCCATGTTGATAGATAATTATGCTTAGGATTTGGTACACCTAATTCCTCTATAATTGAGTATACAAAGTGCGAAGGATATTGATGGTAAATACGATACTATTAGTTGATGATGATCGTAATATCTTGAGGATACTGGTTTCATATTTTGAACAAGTTGGTTTTGCGACGCGTACTGCTTATAACGGTGTAGAAGCTTTAAATATTATGCGTAGCGAAACAATAGCACTCGTGATCCTCGATATAATGCTACCCGATCGTGATGGCTGGGATGTCATACAAACAATTCGTAATGACAAACGCTTGAAATTGATACCTGTTATCATGCTAACCGCACGGGTGAATGATAGTGATAAACTCTTAGGTTTAGAATTGGGGGCTGATGATTACATCACGAAACCCTTTAATCCACATGAAGTTGTCGCACGGACTCGTACTGTATTACGCCGTGTAAATCCTGAACCAACACAAATCATTCATATTGCAGGTTTAGAACTCAATATAGAGAGCCAATCTGTTATTCGTGATGGAGAACCAATTGACCTCACGCCGACAGAGTACATTATTTTAAAGACACTTATGCAAAATCCAAATTATGTATTTTCACGTGCAGAACTCATCACCAAAAGTTTAGGATATGAATATCGCAGTGTCGAACGAACGCTCGATAGTCATATTCGTAATATCCGTAAAAAGATTGAACTGGATACCGAAAACCCACGTTATATTCATACGGTTTACGGCATTGGTTATAAATTAGAGAAGTAATATATGCGCCGATTATGGGTACAACTCAGCTTTGGGTTTAGTATTGTTGTCATCATGACAGCACTTATATTTTTGGGGATAGCAGTTATCTATGCCGAAAGCTCACAGGATGTTGTACCAGCCCCTGCAACCCCAGCTGATTATGACCGTTTAATTTATGATGAAATAGGTCTTATTAGTCAGTTAGAAGACTATCTGGCAACGGCTGATAGCACACCAGAAGGCGTTGCGCTACGTATCGCTAGTTTTCTTTTACAGCCCCAACCACCGCAATATAGAATACATTTGCAATTACTAACAAACGATAGAATGCCTATCTTTGGCGAGCTATCACGCCGTAATTCACAAAATGTACAAGAAATCATCATTGAGGATCTCATTTTATTATATGAACTTGTCCCTAATAATCGACCAACACCCGAAGGTCGCATTATTCCCCCTAACATCATTCTGATTATCATGAGTTTATCAGGGATTGGGATGGGGCTTATATTTGGCATCATCTTTAGCCAACGGATCGCATTACCCTTATCAAAGTTAGCAGAATTTGCTCGACAAGTGGGTCGGCGTGAATTTAGTCTGCGATTAAACCCTGAAGGCACACAAGAAATGCGTGATGTTGCTGTAGCATTTAACATGATGACATCACAACTTGAAAAATCAGAACGTCTGCGTAGTAATCTTATAGCAGATGTATCGCACGAATTACGCACGCCACTGTCTGTTATGGGAGGAAGTTTAAGAGCGCTTATTGATGGGGTGTCTCCATTAACGAAGACCGAAGTACTTATCCTATACGATCAAACGATTCATCTGGAACATTTAATTAGTGATTTACACGAACTCGCTTTGGTGGAAGCATCAGAATTACCCTTCAATAAAGAGGTCGTTGATGTGTTGACTATACTTGAACCTATTGCACATATTTTTAAGTCGCTTGCCGACTTAGAACATATTGAGTTCAAAACGGATTTCCAAACGATTCATGCTTTTATCATGGTTGATCCCTTACGGATTCGGCAAATTGTGCAAAATCTATTAGCTAATGCTCTGCGACACACATCTGAGAATGGGTGCATCACGCTATGCGCTAAGTATAAAGAAACATCCGTAATCATCGCTGTGAGCGATACAGGAGAGGGTATTCCGAGCGCCCATGTCCCTTATGTATTTGAACGCTTTTATCGTGTCGATGAATCGCGTGATCGTAGCACAGGTGGTTCAGGATTAGGACTAGCGATTGCGAAATCAATTGTAGAAGCCCATCAAGGCACACTATCTGTTACGAGTCGTACCATACAACCAAGTGGCACAACTTTTATAATCCAACTGCCAATTGCAGATAAAGTATCACAAACATAAACAAAAAGCAGAGACCAATTATCTCTGCTTTTGAATAGCATTATCTGTGACACACTAAGGTGTACCGAGTGCATCTCGAATAGCATCTTCGCTAATACCGAGTGTTTCCGCCGCTGCTGCAAAGTTTGGCGGACGTTCATCGCCAAGTGCATCGCGTAGGTCATCCTCGCTAACACCAAGGATTTCCGCAGCATTCGCTAAATCAGGCGCACCTTGATCGTTACCACCATCAGGCGGTCCACCTCGGTCATCTTCGCTGGCAGAAGCATCACATAAATCAGCGACACTGCCGTTATAGCTACAACCAATCTCACCACTAAAACATCCTAATGTCATGTTGCTACCTGCATCTGCAACGTGATAATGATAGCCACGCACATCATCATATTGCCCACCACATTCATCAAGATCGCTTGCTTCGTTGCCATCAACATCGTATAAGGAATACATCGGGATACCATCTAAAGCAAAGCCAATTAAAGGTGCATGACCATCTGCTTGGGCAATTTCTGCTGTACAACCTGTATGTGCATGATAATGATACCCTGTTACAGGGTTAATATGTCCACCACAATCATCAAGTGCTGCGATAGTATATGCTGCGAGGATTTGAGCCGTTGGTGCAGGTGGGTCGAAGTTTACGCCATTTAACGAAATACCAATGACATTACCATTCAAATCTTGCGAATTTTCGAGCATGAACGGTTCAGTTGGGATGATATAGGTAACTAAGGTTGCACCATCTTCTAACCACTCTAGTTGACCTTCGACACAGTGATTTTGATATGCAGGATCTACATTAGGGCGCGCTGCTGCTTCAAAGGCTTCTACAGTATCCGTGACATTGATTGTGCCGTCTTCGTTGTATAACAACCAATTTTCATCATTGTAAAATGTATCCAAGTTTTCGATAAATTCACCATCTAAGTCATAGACAATACCATCTTCAAACCAGATGCCACCTTCTTCTGCGCTATCAGTAATGGTACGTGGACACCAAGGACCTGCTTCATGATCTGTTGGTACTGAGTAAACTTCAATACGATAACAGGTGGTTTCTGTACCACCAGATAGCGTACAGGCTTCTTCGCTAATATCACTGGCTAAACCATCTTCCAGAAATAGGCTTGGATCAATTGATGTGATAACCGAGCCATCTTCGGCATGGGTATGTGTACTCTCATCATGGCTATGATCGTCACTATCGCTATCAGTTTGTGCCGAGATATTAACCCCAACAATAGCGATAATAAATGCTAAGAGCAAAACACCTACATTGAATTTGATTGATTGAGTCATTTGTTATCCTAGAACAATTATTGATTATCATTTTCACCATAAAATGAACTTGTGCAGAACTTGTGCAGATGATTGTTAAATAGTGAGCATGTTGAGATGTCGTATTTGTGGCAAATATGATTTACAAAATGTTTACACCTGAATTGCGTGATCCTGCACAGGTTCTGCATATTTGTAATGCAGTATAGGGACATGTCATTGATCGATGTTAAATAATGGAGGATAGAAAAGATGAAATTTACTGTAGGCTTGTGTAGCGCACTCTTATTGGGTGTATTTATATGGATTTTCCAGCTAACGACTGTTGCCCAAGAGACGAGTGGTTTTGCGGAAGAATTAGCTGTATCAGAAGTAGCTTGTACACTCACAAATGGTGATGAAAGCACATGCTACGAAATTGAAAGTGCTTCTCTACCTGAGTTTGAAATAGGTCCTTTTTGTCCAGAAACACTCGATGATGTTGGTGGTATCTGGGAATGGGATGGGGACAATGCAGGCTTATATGCACTGGATGAAGCATTCTTCTTGATGGTTGCTGAACAAGGCTATGTTTTCTATGATGATGAAGGCAACATCAATATACAAACTGAAGTTGGTACACCGCGTGGTGGTGGCGCACCAGCCGATAATACAGGTAATAACAGTGCTGGACAAAATAATTGTCTTGCTCAAACCCCCGATGAAGAAGTCACAACCACAGCACGTATTCCAATTGAACCTGTAATGGCAGATGAAATCACCGAATTAGGGACTGTATCGCAAGTCGGTATTGGGATTGATGGTGTGCCAATTTTTGCGGATGCACCCTCTGTTTTAGATACAGGTGGTCTGCCTGCGTTGGATGTTTGTGGCGGTCATGTTGATCCGGGTGGATGGTATCACTGGCACGCAACGGCTAGTGATATTGATTCTAGCTTTGATTATGAAGGCGTAGAAGATGTTCATTGCCATTTAGATCAATCCGCAAGTGCTTTATTTGGCTACGCATTTGATGGTTTTCCAATCTATGGCAGTGCCGAAGTGGATGGTCATCTTGCAGAAGATTTAGACGAATGTAATGGTCATTTTGGAACAACACCCGATAGCACAGAAGATGTGTATCATTATCATGCCACACTAGACTTTCCAAACTTACCAACATGCCTTGTCGGTGTATTTGCAGAAGGCAAC
This sequence comes from Phototrophicaceae bacterium, assembly GCA_049680565.1. Taxonomy (GTDB): domain Bacteria; phylum Chloroflexota; class Anaerolineae; order Aggregatilineales; family Phototrophicaceae; genus JAUZRW01. The sequence goes on along the minus strand of JBAUIA010000114.1, from coordinate 14,527 downwards.
TTCTCAACCACCGCTCAATCTGGTATTGGGGCTGGTGGACAAGGTGGCGATAGACCTGATGGGCAAGGACAGCAAGGGCAACCTGATCTTGCTAGCGCTGCATCACAATTAGGTGTAACAGAACAAGCGTTACGGGATGCACTTGGCACACCACCACCTGACCTCAACGCTGCCGCACAAGAACTTGGTGTAACCGTTGAAGCCTTACAAAATGCGCTAGGCACACCGTAACAAGATTGCAAGTAAGTTTGTGAGTTTATAAACGGGAGCATTTACATGTTCTCGTTTTGTGTGCTGGCTAGGAGATACTTTTGCTATCATACGCTGTGTGTGAAATAGACGATCCATGAAATGGTTAAAATAGCGTGTATTTATCATGATATTCAGCTTGTCAGCCATCCGCATTTCAGTTTTTCAAAAGATGATTCTGATGTGAAACGACTGTTTTTTACTTAGAAATACTCTCTGTGTCTCTGCGTCTCTGTGGTTCAAAGCGTTTTTATGTACTTTTTCAATTTGGTGAGATTGTCCTGTGTCTTTGAACCTTTGTGGTGAAAATTGCTTTAAAATATGTTTTTAGGCAAATCATTCCACATATGACGTATCATCTTAAAGATAGATACAAAAATATTGACCACATGCCCAAAACCGTGTATCGTATAGACATCTGTTAACGAAAGCGGAGTCACTTTAATGACAACCTCAACGACATATCCGCAGGGTGCTGTGGTCGCCCGCTCTTTCCTTATTTAGTCACGCAAACCCGTGACCCTCCTTTAATTTTCTTACAACATCCTCAAACAACACCGATTCAGTGGTATACTTTGCCTCTGATATTTCGCGTTATCTCATTGAATAATTGAATTATAAACGATACAAATTGGAGAAACCTGACACCTATGTCTGACTATAATCCTCAAGCCATTGAGCAAAAATGGCAAAAAAAATGGGAAGAAACCAATCTATACCGTAGTGAGGTCGATTGGAATAAGCCTAAGCACTATGCCGTAACCATGTTGCCCTATCCATCGGGTGATTTACATATCGGTCACTGGTTCGCTATGACCCCATCCGATGCCCGTGCGCGTTACATGCGCATGAAAGGTTATAACGTTCTATTCCCGATGGGCTTCGATGCGTTTGGTCTACCTGCTGAACAAGCAGCAATTAGCCGAAATATCGACCCTGCAAAATGGACATTTGCTAATATCGAGCGTATGCGTAAGCAAATGAAAAGCATGGGGGCGATGTTCGATTGGGAACGTGAAATGATTTCGTGCGCTCCTGAATATTACAAATGGTCACAGTGGTTCTTCAAGATTTTCCACGAAAACGACTTAGCTTATCGTGGTGAAGCCATGTTGAATTGGTCAGAGGCATTGCAAACGGTACTCGCCAATGCACAGGTCATTGATGGCAAAGATGAACGCTTAGGGCAACCTGTTATTCAAAAACTGATGACCCAGTGGTTCTTCCGCTATAAAAAATATGCTGAAGAAATGTTAAAGTTTGACACCCTCGATTGGCCCGATCCGATCAGAATCATGCAAGAGCATTGGATTGGACGCAGTGAAGGCGCACAAATCCGCTTTAATGTGGATGGTCACGATGACGAGCAAATCACAGTCTTTACTACACGTCCCGATACACTATGGGGCGCAACCTTCATGGTCTTAGCGCCTGAACATAAACTGGTCGAGAAAATCACAACAGCCGAACAATCCGAAGCGGTGCAGACATATATAGAAGCAACATCCCATCAAACAGAATTAGAACGCCTAGCCGATGATCGTCCTAAAACAGGGGTTGCAACAGGCGCGTATGCTATTAACCCCGTGAATGGCGCTAAAATTCCAATCTGGATTGCTGATTACGTGATGATTAGTTATGGTACAGGCGCAATTATGGCTGTCCCTTATGGCGATCAACGCGATTTTGAATTTGCGCGTAAATTTGGCTTAGATATTATCGCTATCGTTCAACCAGAAGGGGCGGAAGCTATTCCCAATCCAGATGAAATGGAAGAAGCCTATTCAGGACCCGGTAGGATGGTCAATAGCGGTGCAATTAATGGCACGATTCATAATGGTGAAAAAGGACGTAAATCACCAGCGATTGATGCTGCCATTAATTATGCAGAAGAATTGAACTTTGGTGAAGAAAATGTCAATTATCGCCTGAATGATTGGGTAATTGGTCGTCAACGCTATTGGGGTGGTCCAATTCCTGTAATTCATCGTCAAGATGGCACAGTTGAATTAGTCAAAACCGAGGATTTACCTGTTGAATTGCCCTCTAATGTCGATTTTGTACCGACAGGGCGTAGTCCATTAACCTATCATGAACCATTCTTGAACACAGTCGATAGTGAGGGTAATCCTGCAACCCGTGAAACCGATACGCTGGATACATTCATGTGTTCGTCATGGTATCACCTGCGGTATTTATCACCACACAACGATCATGCGCCATTTGATGCCGAAGAAGCTGCCTATTGGTTGCCTGTCGATACGTATACAGGTGGTGCTGAACATGCGACGATGCACTTGCTCTATGCACGCTGGTTCAATAAAGCGATTCGTGATATTGGCATATTTGATGATGCTAAAGCAATCGCTAAAGAACACGGACGCGATACAGATGGCTTATTCGATGAACCCTACATGCAACTACGCAATCAAGGTCAAGTTTTGGGTGCGGAACGCGGGGGCGATATAATCCTCGCCTTTGGTCAGATGGACGGTGAAAAACTCGTTGCTGACCATATCGAAGTTATCGAAGAGGGCGTGCGTCCGAATTTGCCAATGGATGTTGCTGTCTTTGAAGGCGAACTGATGAAACGGGTTGAAAACAACCTGTGGATTGGTGAAGATATGCAATTGGTCGAAGTAGCGAAACATGCCACTATCGAAATTCCATCAATCGAGGGCAAAAATAATGTCAACCAATTGAAACATCATCTGGAAATCCAACGGATGTCTAAATCAAAGGGTAACGTTGTTAATCCTGATGAATTGGTTACAAAATATGGCTCAGATGTTGTCCGTAGCTACCTGATGCAAGGCTTTGAATGGGAAAAAGGTGGTCCTTGGAACGAAGACCAAGCTATCGGGGTCGTGCGTTGGATCAATGATGTGTGGGACTTTGTTCAAAATGGTGTATCAGGTGCTGCTGATCCTGATGCCGAACGTTCAGTAGAACGCAAAGCGCATCAAACGATTGCGAATTTCGATAGCAATATTGAAAACTTCAAGTTCAATAGCGCCGTAGCAAATCTAATGGAATTACGCAATGAAATCAAATCAGCGATTAAAGCAGGTATCAGCCAAGAACGCTTTGAAGAGGTTATGAGCATCAATTTACGATTGATGGCACCGATTGCGCCTCATATCGCAGAAGAACTTTGGGAGCAGATGGGCTGGGGATATAGTGTTCATACCCAAGCCTTCCCTGATTACGATGCTGAAAAAGCTAAAGAAGATGAAGTCGCGCTGGTAATTATGATAAATGGAAAACCACGCGAGAATATCATCGTATCACCTGAAATTAGTGAAGCCGATGCTAAACAAAAAGCACTCGCTAGCGATAGTGCCAAAGATGCACTCAATGGCAAAGAACCACGCCGTTTGATCTTTATTCCGGGGCGTGGACGTGAACCTAAAGTCAATATCGTTGTTTAGTATCAGATAATTGAACCTATCAAGATTATCTGTAAAATCCCTGCATTCTGTGGGGATTTTGCATTCTATAACATCAATCTAAGATAGGCTGTTTACACTATACTTATATAATGACACTGAAAAAGGACATACCGTGACTGACCGTGACCAATTGTTAGAGCAAATGAATGACGACGAAGCATCCGCAATGACATCGGAGGAGGTTGAAGCCGCGTTGCTTCATCTTGATAAGTGGATCTTAATTCATGATAACGAAGATGGCTATAAAATTGAGCGTGAATTCAAACTCAATACCCCAAAAGAAGCAATCGAATTTATCAATCACTTAAATGCAGAACATCATCAATTTCCTGATATGCACATTCTAGGAACAATGGTACTAGTAACGTGTTACACAGAAGATGTGGTTGGTTTAACCCGCCAAGATTTCTTGATGGCAAGCCATGCCGATGATTTATTTGAACGCTGGGATATATTGACAGGTCGTCGTGATGAAGTGACCGAAGCCTCGGATCAATCATTCCCTGCTAGTGATGCCCCCAGTTACTAAATGAATATCACTCTGAGCGCTCGTTTTTACGGGCGTTTTTACTTAAATTGGACAATGAATTGCATCCGTGCAAACTTTAGCGTAGCACCGTCGCTGAGTGTTGTTTCAGCATGAGGGGGTAATTGCACACCATTGATAAATGTCCCATTGGTACTGTTATTATCAATAATCACAAGCCGATGATGTGCTTTATCGTAGCGTAAAATCGCATGAAATCGTGAAACACCATAATCTCCGCCACCCAATGGATTCAAATCAACATCTGTTGGCACACCTTTGCTAGAGCGCCCAATTTTTAAGCCTGTTGCACTCATTTGAGGCTGTAAATTGAGGCGATCATTAGATGCGGTAAGTTTGAGAACCAATATCGAATCGCGCTCGAAAATACTCCCTTTATTCTCTTTTTTGATAGATGTCGTTGTCTTCTTTTGCTCATGAGCAACAGCCAACGGTTCATCGCACACTTGGCAACGGGTGAAGCCATCCGCGTTGGGAGTATCACAAGCAGGACAAAATGTAATTTTTAAGGTGATATTAGTCAGTGCAGCACGGCGCAAAGCCTCACGCTGAACATGCGTTAGGTTAGGATGGGTGCGGTCTTTTTCCCATTGTTTACATTGGATCGCAAGTGTATTACGCTCTGTGCGCGTCAAATTATTGATAACTGCATCACGCATCAATTGAAAAACAACTTCTTGTTCTTTGCCATTTAGACGTAATTCAGTATATTGTTCAAATAAGGTTTCTAGCGTTGCCATAATTTCCTGACTCACATCTTGATAAAATGTCTATCATAATATATCGAAATATAGTAATTTGACATGCTAAAACGTCGATGTCTATAGGGTTAATCTATTCTGAATTATCTTTGTAAATAATACGAAATCCGAGCGTCCCGAACAGAATTTCATCATGCTGGCGTAGTGTCCGCCTTTCATTGGGATGCAACTTCTGCCCATTGATGAATGTTCCATTGGTGCTACCCATATCAAAAAGCATTAATGTTTCGGAAATCTTATCGTAGATGAGGCTGGCATGTAAACGTGAAACACCTTTTTCAATCGCCTTATACGGATTTAAATCAACATCAATGATGCTGTCTTTATCTTCATTCCGCCCGATTAGCATCCGCCCTGTGCCATGTTGTGGACGCAGTAAGAGTGGTGGCAATGTAGCGTCTTTAGGGATTAGATGTAAGATGCTATCGACTTTGAGTTGGGCATCATCAAGCGATAGCTTATCGCTCAAAAGATCCGTGCCTTTTATGAGATTGGTTAGAGGCTCGCCACAGGAATAACAGGTAACATCTGCTGCACTATTCGATTTGCCACAATTTTTACAAATAATCGTATGATTTTCAGTGTAGGCTTCGGATGCGTTTTTGAGTTTTTCACGCTCAAGAAAAGGAATTTTCTCTGTACGTTGATTTTCCCATGCACGCATACTGCGTGCGAGTTCGGCACGCATATTGGCATCAATCTTATTGAGATGGGTATACAATGCCCGCACCGCTTCTGCTGCTTCTAATCCATTCAAGCGTAAACGGGTATATTCTTGGAAAATTACCTTCAGATCATCATCAGCCATAATTAGTCTAATCTCAATGAATGCTATATCATCTATTATTGTACTGCAAACTGGCATGTTGCAATCACTATTATTCCCTGTTGCAATAAATTTTTATAAAGTATGTACAATCCCTAATGATAAATTATTGATGAGTGTCCGTATGTTTCGTATTTCTCCATGTTAAACTATCCTTGTTAGAACTAAGCTAAATTATCTCATAGAATAGAAAGGAAATACGTCGATGCAGCAACATCTATTAGACATCAGCATTGAATACTGCGCCACTTGACACTATACCCCTAGAGCCGTCAGTTTGACGGACGAAGTGCTTTCTAACCGCAAAATTGAATATTTTGTGAAAGATTGGAAATTGATCCCTGCTTCAGGTGGCAAGTTTGAAGTGACCGTTAATGGTGAATTGCTCTATTCTAAGAAGCAATCAGGTCGTCATGCACAAGCAGGCGAAGTTCATGATCTTATCTGGAATCATCTCCTGACACTCTTGCCAGAAGGCTTTGAGTTCCCCGAAGACGATGACGATTAAGTAAAAAAAAGAGGGCTATCTCAAACCGTGAGAAGCCCTCTTTTGTGTTAAGTGTAGAATGTATTATTCGCGTTCGATTTCTGCATTGAAACTCGAACGGGTACTGCCATCATCTTCAATGCGGATAACCACCGTCCCATCCTCTGGCACAACAAACCCAAGTACAATCGTCTGTGGTAATCCAAAAGTCTGGTAATTCATCAGGAGGGTATCGGCTTGCTCTGCGGAAATAACCAATGCACCAACATTGCCGTCTTCTAATTCCAGTATTAAGCTGATAACTTCGCCAGCCGTGCCTTCAAAGGTCAGGATATCGGTAGTGATCTTTGAATTGAGGATGATTACGCGTACTTCGTCATCATCCAATGTCCGTACATCATTGCGACTAATGGTCACGAGTGCTTCACCCGTCTCGCCATCGGTAAACGGACGTATTTCGAGTTGATATGTCCCGTTATCTGCTAACACAGTACGCTCAATTTCAGGATCAAATCCGAGACCGCCATCATCATCTGTTGTGAGGATAACACCCGATGGACTAATCAAAGTCGCAACTGTATCGAATTCGCCACCACTATCAACGGTTACTGCAATGACATCGCCTGCATTGCCATCAAATTCGATAATTTGTACAGCCGTATCATCATCAAATTCAACACGAATCGCATCGGCATAGGTCACAGGTATGATTGAGACAGGTGGTTCACTGGTTTCGCCATCATTAGCATCTGTATCTGTGCCACTCAGTGATGTGACTGGACTTTCATCATCATTGCTATCAGGTCCGTCACTTTCGTCTGCGGTATCGGCTGCAACCGATGCTGTGACATCAAACGTTGCTGATGCGACAACTTCCCCCGCACGAATGACACTAAATGTGTACATACCTGCTTCATCGCTATCATTTGTTTCGAGGGTAATGGTGAAGAATCCGCTAGCATCTGCTGTGCGCGATGTTTCAAAGACTGCTTCGCCATCAAATTCAACCACAATATCAAAGTCTTCATTTGAGGCTAAACCCGAAATTAAAAATTCGTAATCAGTACCGATTGCACCTTCACTTGGTTCAACAACAATCTGTACCTCACCCGTTGCTTCAACAGGGTCTTCTACTTCTTCAACGGGCGCTTCATCACCCAAAACAAGCACATCGGCTGAGGCAGTTTCATCACCGCGTGTGACCTTAACCGTGTACGTGCCTGTTGGATCACCATCTTCTGTGGCAAGATTAAGCGTGATTGTGCCGTTTTCATCAGCAGCGCGGTTCGTCTCGAAGACAACTTCGCCATCAAATACAATCTCAATATCGACTGTTTCATCGGCAGCCAGCCCTGTAATGAGAACATCAAAAGGTTCTTGTTCATCAACTTCACTCGGTATAATTTCAATACTGAGTTCACTGCTTGGTGTTGCATTATCATCTTGAGTGTTATCAACAATGCCATCCGACACAGTCAGAATAGCGCTTAAATCATCAGCCGTATCACGATCAATGATGACATCGTAATCGCCTGTATCATCACCCTCCGAGGCAGCAATTTCTGTGATGAACGTACCATCAGCATCGGCTGTGCGTTCAACGGAATACACAGTTTCCCCTTCAAATTCGAGGATTAAGCCGAATGTTTCATTAGCATCTAAGCCAGTTACTGTAATCGTATGAATTGCGCCAATATCGCCAGCAATAGGATCAACTGTCACTGTGGCTTGGGTTTCATCTGCATCATCATCGGTAGCCACTTCATTTGTGCCTTCAATGATGGTTAAGGTGGTTTGGAGTTCGCTTGCGCTACGAATAACACGGACATCATATGTGCCTATAGCGTCGGTTTGGTCAGAGTTCAAAGTAACAGTGACTGAGCCACCATTGTCGGCGCTGCGTTGTGTTTCATAGATCGTTTCACCATCGAACGAGACAACAATATCAACTGTTTCACCAGCGTCTAACGCACTCACAATGATGGTGTATTCTGTTCCTTGAGCGCCTGTATCAGGCTCGACGGTAACTTGAGCGTTATCAATCTCGGTAGCACTGTCGACAATATCAAAGCTATTGCTTGCGATGATTTCACCATTACGTAGAACACGCACATCATATGATCCCAATGCTTCATCTGCGCGTGCCACTAAGGCAACACTGGTTGCGCCGTTGCTATCTGCAGTGCTTTCTGTTGTGTAAATAACCTCACCATCTGCGATTAACTCAAAGACAATCGTTTCATCAGGGTCTAATTCCGTGATGAAAAATTCAACCCGTTCACCTTGACGCAATGTGGTTGGAACAATTGCAATGACCACATCACCGATGTTGCTGGGTGGTGTTGTGTCATCAGAGGATGTATCGCCCGTATTTTCATCGTCATCGGTGCTTGGCACAGGGTCGCCAATCGCAAAATCAGCGCTACCGATAACTTGACCTTCCGCCCGAACTTCTGCGGTATAAACACCAACAGGATCGCTCTCTTCACTGTTAACCTCTATGGTGTAAATACCATCGGCATCGGCTGTGCCAGATGTTGAAAATACTGATGCTCCATCGCGTAAAATGAAGAGCGTGATATTGGTATCGGCAGGTAAGCCCGTTACTGTAATGGTATATACAGTCGGGATTTCGCCACTTTCAGGATCAACCGTAACTGTGACATTATCAGGATTGATGACAATCGGTGTTTCTGGGCGTTCTTCTGCGATTTCTACTGTTTGCGTTGCTATAATCGTCTCTAATCGCAGTACATTAACCGTATATGTGCCGATTATAAGATCAACACGTTGACCTAATGTGAGGCGAGCAATACCATCGGCATCGGCATTTGCTGTCCGTGATTGAATCACTTCATCATCCAAGAGCAAGTCTACTGCGATTGCTTCATTGGCACGTAAATCACCCACTGTGACTAAAAATACAGTCCCAACTGTGCCGACTGTTGGCGTAATATCGACTGTGACAGGCAAAATATCGACAGTTAAGCGTTGCTCACCGACGAGTTCATCGTTTTGATAGACCAGAATATCATATTGACCCAGTGTGCTATCCGCCTCGAAGGTATATGGCAAAATGAGCAAGCCACTAATATTCGCTGTATCCTCAATGGATTCAACAACATCATCATCACGCACAATATCGACCCGAACAGCCTCATCAGCGATTAAACCTGTGACTGTCACAAACACGGTATCACCCGGTAAAGCTGCCGACGGTTCAATGACAATCGTAGTCGGAAAAATTTGACCGAGTACGCTTATCTCTTGTTCAAAAATGATATTGCTTTCATCTTCAACGACTTTAACCGCGAGAACGCCTGTACTGGCTGCTGTACTTTCAAACTCAATGACGGCTGCACCATCAACGGTTGCACGCAAGCGCTCATCGAAAACTTCATCGCCAGCTTCATTATCAATAGTGACTTCTAAGACCACAAAGGGACGCACACCGATAATTTCGATTGTAAATGTGCTACCGATTTCAGCTTCTTGTGGTGTGATTGTAATTTCAGGTTCAAAGAGTGTAATTTCGAGTGCTGTAAATGTATCGGAGCCGATCACCGTGCTATCGCTATTGACAGCTTCTACACGATAGACCCCTGCTGCATCATCGGCTTCTGTGAAAATTTCTAATTCAACAATGCCACGCGCATTGGCAATTTCTTCCGTTGTATAAACTGTCGCGCCTGTTGCTTCTAAAATAACGCGGATTGATACGGCTTCATTCGCGTTCAACCCTGTTATCAAGATGACGTGTTGTCCACCCAGTTGCGCTTCATTGGGGATAACACGCACGGTTGCATCATCTGATACAGCTTGTTCAACTTGCGGATTTTGGTCAACCTCAAGTTGTGTTATTTCGCCGATAGCGAAAGCTGGAACAGACACCAGCAAAAATATAAATAATAAAGGTATGCCTCGTAAGAGGTTACGCATAGAGTTTTCCTTAGAAAGCGCGAAAATGTTAACGGACTTATTTTAACTGAATATTCGTCTCTTGACACCTTATCATCTGATGAAAATCTTGCTGGAACATTAAAATGAGATGTGTTGTTGCTAATATAAGGTAAATCATTTATCAATTAGATCATAACCGACTCTAATCAGCGATCAAATAGACCATTAGAGACACAGTCGCTGATTACTTGTATAATCACTATAGATCTTTCATAGTTTAGGAACAACGATCATGGGTGTCATCAAAAGCCTTGCTACCATTCTCCGACCATTGCTCAATATGCCTATGATTAAGCGTGTACGGCGCAATCATGCCTTTGAACATGCGACCATTCATATGCTCAATCGCCAAAATTATATTTTATCAGGACGCGCGTCATTGGGTGGATTTGTTGTGATGGGCGATGTGCCGACAGAAAAAGTTGAAGTCGCTGCCGAAGAAGCCTTATCACGCTTACAACGCGGACAACGCCAACTGGCACTACATCCTAATTGTGGTACAAATCTGGTAACAGCAGGGGTCTTATCAACCAGCATTGCTGCGCTTGGCTTTACAGGCACAAATCGTAAAAGTGCATGGGATCGCTTTCCAATTGTGATGGTGCTGATGATGATTGCAGCCCTCTATTCCACACCAATTGGCATGGTCGTGCAAGAGCACATCACCACCGAAGGTGACCCCGGTAATTTACAGATTGTGCGTATCAAACGCGGTGAGATGAAAGTACCTTTTCGTGCTAATCCCATTGTTATCCATAATATTATGACCAAATGAGATTTTACCTTCCCCCTCTACCCTAGCCCTTCTCCTACCAGTGCAGAAGGGAATACATCAGTAGAACGTAAGTCTATCTCCCTTCATGGGAGAGAGATTTAGAGAGCGGGTGATTAGCAATACCCTATATCTAATAACCAATTCTAAGAGCAAATGATTTATGGCTGATACTCCTAATTTTTATCTTTTTCACGGTGATGATGATATGGCAATTCATGATGCCGTCAAACAAATTCGTGCAGGTATGGGGGATGGACCCAATGCCGATATGAATATCTCTGAGTATGATGGCGAAACGGTGGATATTGCCAAAGTCATCAACGATGTTAAGTCGTTTCCATTTTTAGCCGATAAACGCCTTGTAATCGTCAAGGGCTTAGTGACGACTTCTATGAAAACGGCACACGGCAAGAAAAAATTAGACATGCTGATGGATACTATTCCTAATTTGCCCGCTCATGCCCGTTTGGTCTTAGTCGAACGCGATAATCTCAAGAGCAATCTCAAAATTGTGAAATTAGCAGGGCAAGTCGGCTATTTGCGCCAATTCACAACGCCTAAAGATATTACGCAGTGGATTAAAAGTCGTGCGGAATCAGAATACAAAACACCGATTGAGATTCAAGCAGCCGTTGCCTTAGCATCCGTGACAGGTAATGATTTACGCCGTGCCGATAATGAATTGGTCAAATTGGTCAGTTATGTTGGCGAGGGTGGCACAATCAGCGAAGCCGATGTTGCCTTACTCACACCCTATGTTGCCGAAGCCAATGTCTTTGATATGGTTGATGCGCTGGCATCAGGTAATGGTAAAGTTGCGCTCACACTGATGAGCCAAGTGCTTGACCAAGACCCATCCGACCCCGGTTTTCGCTTGTTTTCGCTGATTACACGCCAATTTCGTCTGTTATTGCTCACACGCGAGCATATTGATAATGGCGGATCACCTGATAAAAATACCCTCTCTAAAGTGCTTGGAATACATTCCTATCCAGCGAGTAAATTAGCGGTGCAATCCCGTCGTTTTACTGTGCCTCAATTGGATAGCATTTATCGGCGTGTACAACAATATGATGTTGATATGAAAACAGGACGCATCCAACCACGCCTTGCACTAGAATTGCTCGCAGCCAGTCTTACAACGGGTTAAAGACATTGAATTGGTAGCATTTTGTTGTCAATTTCAGATTAGGATTGAGTTATGGTTGGACTCTTAGCTATCTGCAATCAAATCAGGGTCAAAATCAGGGATACGGTCTTCGACTTCACGTATAACAGGCGCACCATAAGCAATCACACCAATCAATAAATTAGATAAGCCCACGAACACCATTATCAGACCCATACCTGCGCCGTCGCCTGTACCGACCAAACTACCGAACGTTGGTGCTAACCAACCATCGGCTTGCATCGCTGGCTCGAAAATATTATCAGCTAGTAAACCAGCAATAATCATGGCGAGTGGTCCTCCAATCGCTGCAATTACACGACGCGCTGCAAAGACTTTGCCTTGCACATCAGGTGGGACTTTCATCTGCCAAATGGCTTGATTAGAGGCATTGATTGGCGATAGAAATAGGGAAGTCGCAAATGCACCGATAATCCAAACAAGCGGTGTTTGCCCAATGCCTAATACAAATGAGCCAAATAAGCCACTCGCAGCAAATCCCCAAAGCACACCGCGCACACGCCGCTCTTTAAAGCCACCATGTGAACTCATCAGAATACCACCAATTAAGCCACCCACGCCCATCGAGGCACTGACAATCCCTAAGATTGTTTCGTTATTGCCTGTCCGTGCCAGAATCATCGGGTTCGTGAGGACGATAGCCATCCCAAAGACAAAATTTGCAAAGAAAAATGACATCTGTAACCAAAATAGACTTTTACGCTCCCAGATAAAGCGAAATCCATAACTGACTTCTTGTAACCAACCAGATTGGCTCGCTACACCTTCCGCACTCCGTTTGACAGATGGAATCTGCACAATTAGTAATGTGCCATAGGCAATCAAGAATGTGACAATATCGACTGCTAAAATGCCATTGAGTGCCAGAATGCCATAAAGAGACGCTGCTGCAATCGGTGCAATAATGCCCGATGCTGCATTGGCTAATCCCAGCATTGCACTCGTTCGTGCATATTGATCTTTATTGACCATCGTTGAAATCGCTGCGGAATAGGCTGGAAATTGAAAAGATTCAAAAGCACCAGCCACAAGGCTAATCACATAGATATGCCAGAGTTCTAAAGTGCCATTTAAGCTCAGAATGAATAAGATGATTGTGCCGACACCTGCTGCTAAATCACTTATCATCATGACTAATTTGCGATCCCAGCGATCAACCAGTGCGCCAGCAATCGGGCTAAAGACGATACTAGGTAAGAAGCCGAAAAATGTCACCAAAGCTAATGCCGTTGCTGATCCTGTCAGTTCCCATGCCCACAAGCTCAATGCAAAGCGTGTCATCCCTGTGCCGAGTAAAGAGAAAAATTGTCCCACCCAAACAGTATAAAAAGCATTCATCCCACTCGGACGCTTGCTGAAAATGCTTGTCATTGTCTATCCCCTTCTTGAAAGTACCCATTTTATGCAGTTAATTGGGTAATGGAACAGCATTGTAGGCTACGATGGGTCAATATGCAACAAAATTATCAAATATATCGTATAATAGAGTAAGTCTAGTAGAGAGATAAATACACCATTATGGGATCAGCATTACTGTTTTTTGCATTCATTCTTGCGCTCGTTTTCGGATGGGGCATGTTCGGTGGTATTTTGCAACTTATTCTCGCGCTCATTCTGTGGATGTTCATCGGCAATATCGCAGGGCATATGATTCGCGGAGAAGATTACGGCGTGGCTGGTAATATCGCCCTCGGGCTTGTCGGCGGTATTGTCGGCGCATTCATCTTGCGCCTGTTCGGGATGGGCTTTATTCTTAATATTTGGCTGCTCGGTCAAATCCTCAGTGGTGTCATCGGTGCAGTGTTGCTGGTATATATCACACGTTGGACAGTCGATGGCAACTTCGGCAAATAATTTTGAGTGACACAACTAAAAAGAAGAGGGTAATCTCTAAAAAATTACCCTCTATGGATGTGATTAGCCCATGTGCAACTATGATGTTAGTTCTAGGTGTTTTCATAATTGTTAGTTCAATAATTGTATTTTCTGTCGCTTATATTTCATGGAATTCACCAATCAATGACCTAACACATTTGACTATTCTATTTCTTACGGTATGTTTTTCATGCTCCTATATAACGTATCTCATTTGTAGAACGATTATTTCAGTTGTGGATAGACGCCATCATCGAAAATCCAAGCGCAAAAATGATCATTTATAAATTTTATCCCCTTTAAGTCTGCTACATATTTAAGTATATTTCTCCGCTACAATGACGGTCATTTTATGACTGGATTATCAAAGGTTCGTATGAAAACAAAAGACCTTGCTATTTTAACG
>JBAUIA010000113.1:0-2180 GCA_049680565.1 Phototrophicaceae bacterium | reverse complement strand
ATCGTTTGATTCCGACTCAATTACGTTCTCCCCCTTCTATTTGGGATTAATGAATGGAATTACAAATATGATATTTATATATGAGTTACTACCCATAACCCATATTATTCTCTCACTGATCGTTGATGAAGTCATATTTTGTTATATTTTAGGAAAATAGAACGTATAAATACTCGATAAATGAAGTTACGTTATATTTTTTTCTAAATGAAATAATGACTACATAATCAGCAAGTTAAATCTATGTTATATTTGTAAAAAACAACCAATGTTTCAATTCACATTACAGTTTTCATAGTTTTATTACAAATATACATACCGTAAGAATAAAACATCAGTAAATTTCCGTCAAGCATAATAGATTTAGGATTAATGGAGGTTTGCTGAATATATAAGGCATTCTCAACTATACTTTCGCAATATTAAATGTAATATTTTTACTATTACTACGAAGTATCTTACTCTAAATCGACAAAAGCATACATATTTGCATTGATATTAATTTAATATATAATATTATATTATATTATATTATAGGTTGAAAATAGGGTTCTGTTGCAAAAAATAGTCGAGCCAACTATGATAGACCGAATTAAGCAAAAGTTCAGCAAAGTGGTAATCAAAGAGAGCAACCAGAAACGGGGGCTAAGCCACCAATTGTTGGGTATCAATATCGTTCATGTTAGGATACCAGCGTTAGAAGACGAATTGTAATTGTTCATCAAGAACTTTGGTACGGATCTGGATAAATAAATGAGCGCCACGCTTTGTCCATCGCATTTGTTGTTTCTTGACGAAGCGTTTGCTGATGATTTGATTGATAGCAGATTCGACAAAACCAGTGGAGATATACTCGCCATAATGATGTCGTTCACCATAATTAGGAATGTAAACCTGATTGTTGTCGATATAGGTGAGAAACTCTCCTAGAGCTTGACACAATTTAACCCATTTCGGTTGTTCATCGCCAAATTCCTCTAGATCAATGAATAAGAATAGGACTTTCGCTTGAACGTTGAGAATAGTATATCATTGAGAGTATGGTTACGAAAAAAGAGTACATCGAATATTTAATCAGCACACCCGTGAATTACACCTGTACGAATCTGGCGAAGCATCTGGAAGATGTGAGCCATGATGCAGTGAATGATTATTTGCATCGTGAGCGATTGACAGCCAGCCATTTATGGGAGCAAGTCAAGCCATTATTGAAAGACAGTCCAGAAGCGTGTCTGATCGTGGATGACAGTGTTCAAGCGAAGAAACATGCGCGTAAGATGGAGCTGGTGAAACGTCAATACAGTGGCAATGAAGGCGGATTAGTACAGGGTATTGGGGTGGTGAATCTGGTTCACACGGATGGTGAGACCTACTATCCGATTGACTTTCGCATCTATGCCAAAGAGATGGATGGCAAGACCAAGAATGATCATTTTCGTGAGATGTTATTGAGTGCCAAACAAGATAAACAGATTAAAGCCAACACGGTCTTGTTCGACAGTTGGTATGCCTCATGGGACAACTTGAAGCGCGTTCATCGCTTGGGAATGATCTTTTTCACGACCCTTAAATCCAATCGGATGGTGAGCTTATCCAAAGAAGATGGCTATATCCATTTAGACGAGATTGAGTGGACGCCAGAGCGATTAGAGCATGGGGTTTCTATCAAGCTGAAAAAGATCCCGTTCCGTGTGCAACTTTTCAAGGTAGTCACCCCACATGGTGACATTGACTGGATTATTACCAATTCAGACGCTTTACTCACCACCGATGATGTCCAAGACGAGGATGCCAAACGCTGGCAAGTGGAGCAGTTACACCGCGAACTCAAGCAATTGACGGGCATTGAAAAGTGTCAATGTCGCAAGCAACGCGCTCAACGTAATCACATTGCCTGTTGTTATCAGGCATGGCTCGCTATTAAAGTCAAAGCGGATGCACTTGGTAAAACACTCTATGCCACTGTCCATGATTTGTTGTACGAATTTCTCAGAGCAGAGTTACGAGACCCTCGTATTCCTGCTCTCAGCACTTACTAGAAGCGAAAGTCCTAATTTTAATAGATACAACATAAATCTGTAAATCAACTAGCGAAAGTTGATGATTTGATAAGTAAATTCATCATTTATTGAACAATCAAAATAATGCTGATATGCTGAATGACTAATCACGTATTTTTA
>JBAUIA010000112.1:0-10423 GCA_049680565.1 Phototrophicaceae bacterium | reverse complement strand
TTTTCCCACTCATAACTGCCTGAAGCAAGTGGCGTATGCTTATCATCAATGAGTACTGCTTTGATACGGGTTGACCCAAACTCAATCCCTAATATGGCACGTCCATCTTCAATTATTTTCTGGGGATTATTACTACGCATAAGATATTGTCCTCAATAAAATTATTATGTTATCAGAAACCATTGTATCTATTAGATTATAATTTCAATATGACCATCTGTAGCAAATTAGATCATGATACCTTTGCCCTTATCATCTGACAGCATACAATCAAGCACAATTAAGCAGTTTTGCCACGATGGCACGAAGAACACTAAGGCATTCCTCAGATGTGATATAAGCCACTGTTTACCTGACGCTACAAAAGTGATTGATTAGATTGGATCAAAAATAACTTATACTGATTGCATCTGTTTGGAACGTTTTTAGGCGCATCGTCGTCTATAGTTTATGAAAACAGATACTTTTTAAAAGAGTGATAGGATCATGCGCTATGTTTAAAGCACTGCTTGCACACATCACCGAAGATGATAATCCGCGCTTACACCGTATCCCGTTCATGTTTATCTGGGTTACAGCGTTCGGTTTAGGTTGGTTCAGTTTATTCCTAGGAATGATGCTGCTTAGTGATATTGATTCCTTATATTGGCTGCAATACGATGGACAATGGTTATTGGGCTTGATATTAGGCAGTACATTTGGGGCTATTCTAGCATTGATACAAGGCTGGGCAGTACGGCGACGCTATGGTTTTGTGCCACGTTTTTGGCGACTCGCAACGATTATCGGCATGGCATTTGCCTCGATGATTTTCCTCATAAGCGATAATCCATCCGCTTACAATGACTTTCTATGGCAAGGTGGCACATTATGGTTGCTCATTTTTGGTGTATTCCAAGCAGCCGTTTTATTCCGTGTGAATCGTCAGTCATGGTTGCTCATCATTGTGGCATTAATAGCGAGTGCAACTGCTTTACTTTTTATCACTGCTTTTGGTATGGATTACGGCATCATTTGGGCAATCTTAGGTATATCGGCTATCCAAGCGATTGGCTCAGGGATTGTGATGTTACGCTTGATGGCGAATCCGCGTGAAGGCATTGTCCCGAAGCGTGATAGTGACAGCAAAGCTAAAACCCGTATACGGAGCGGTTTACATCCGTTCACCTTCATTGGCTTTTGGATGGCTGCTTACTTGATGGGTTGGGTAGCGCTATTTGTCAGTATGGCGATTTGGTTCACAACAGTTGGCGAAATTGGATTTGTGCGTGACTTTATATGGTGGCTAGAAAGCAATGCTGAATGGGTTCTTGGTGTGACGATGGGTAGCATTGTCGGCTTGATAAGTTCATTGGCACAACCTTGGCTGATGCAACAACATAGCAAAACCACTGTTCGTCATTGGGTATTATTGAGTACGATGGGTTGGGCAATTGGTGGGCTGGGCTTTTACAACTATGTGAATCATTATAATGCGACTGAACTTGAAAGAATCCTCTCATTAATGGTGTGGTTTGGTGCGCCTGCATTCTTCCAAACATATCCAATTTGGCGTGCCATGCGTGGCGGTTGGATGTGGGTTGGGACAGGGCTTGCAACTGCTGTCATTGCTCTATTGATTGAAACACAATTTTCATGGACATACAATGAAACATTTTATGCCATTATGTTTGGGAGTGTTGCCCAAGCAATTATTACGGGATCAGCCTTCATCGTATTGCAATCGCAGCAAGCCAAACTAGAGCAAGACCAAGCAACCTTAGCTACCTAAATTCAGCACAAGATATAGACATTTAATAACAACGAGCGATCCGAATAGGGTCGCTCTTTTGTTTCAGGATGTTTACCAGATGAGATTATTTTTAGTATCACGATGATTCATGGTTGCACCTGCTACAATGATCCAAATCCATAAAAAGTAGGAGTAACAACGATGATTATTGTCAGCAATCGTATTTCGGTCAACTCTGAGCGCAAAGAAGCCTTTGAAGAACGCTTCATGAATCGGGCAAGCCAAGTGGATAATCAAGCGGGCTTTATTGCATTTCAGTTATTGCGCCCCACAAAAGAGGGCGAGCCTTACATCGTGATGACCATGTGGGAAAGCCAAGCACATTTTGAAGCATGGACAAACGCCCCTGAATTCAAAGATGGGCATAAGCAATCACAAACCTTACCCTCTGATACCTTTTTAGGTCGTCCGCAATTGGAAGTACATGAGGTGATTTCTAGCACTTTAGAGATTACAAAATCTGACCAGCAATAAATGACTGCTTATCACTAGCAGATTGAGTAGGGGAATGCACAGAGATGTGCCTCCCTACCCGTAGAGGTTTTACCCCTGCAAGAGTGATTGTCCGCCATCAATCCATAGTTCTGTGCCTGTAATATGGCTGGACATATCCGACGCAAGGAAGAATACTAAATCCGCGACTTGTTCTGATGTGCCTGATTTGCCATCCGTGAGTGGGAT
This sequence comes from Phototrophicaceae bacterium, assembly GCA_049680565.1. Taxonomy (GTDB): domain Bacteria; phylum Chloroflexota; class Anaerolineae; order Aggregatilineales; family Phototrophicaceae; genus JAUZRW01. Next base: position 7,950 of record JBAUIA010000112.1, on the reverse strand, counting down.
TTTACCTGCTGGATAGGTCACGGGTTCTTGAATATCTTTCAAATTTTCACGTTGGGTATTGTCATCAATTTCGGTATCAATTGCACCGGGGCAGATGACATTGACACGAATTTTATGTTTAGCGACTTCAAGCGCAATCATTTTGGTAAAGGCGACTTGCCCTGCTTTGGAGGTGGCATATGCTGATGCGCCTGTATTGCTGAACATGCGCGTACCATTCACCGATGCCGTAATGATGATTGATCCGCCGTTTTGCTTCATATGAGGAATGGCATATTTAACCGTCAAAAATGTGCCTGTCAGGTTAATATCAATTGTTTGTCGCCATTCATCAGATGTCAGATCTTCAATCGATGTCCAGACCCCATTAACCCCTGCATTTGCAAAAACGATATCAAGTTGTTCCCATTCTTCCATCAACTTTTCGTAAGCAGCGATGATCTGATCTTCTTTAGAAATATCCGCAATCAGTGCTAAGGCGTGTCCTGCATATTTTTGGTTAATCGCATCAACAACAGCGTTCACTTCCTCTTTATCACGCGATAAGATCGCTACTTTCGCGCCTTGTTCTGCTAGTTTGTGAGCGCTTGCCTCACCAATGCCTGAACTTCCACCTGTAATTAAGGCAACTTTTCCATTGAGCATCCAGTTTTTCATCTTTCATTTTATATAGATAGTTATGTTGATGAGCATAGCGTATCGGGCTGTGATGCGCTTAGTATCACTCTTAGAATTATGATGGAATGAATGAATAAATTATAAATTTATCGCTCGGGATGATCGACTTTATGCAATTGGTCGATACTCGGATTTTTGATGGTTTTGCTTGTACCATCGACCCAATGAATTTGTATTTCTGTGACCTGTGTATTTTGCCCTAAGCCAAAGTGCGCGACGGGTTCCATCTGGCATAGGTAGCCACTCCCTGCATCAATCACACGGCGTTGTATTCGATTTTCAGTCACTAATGTCACCGTTGCACCGCGTGCAGGCGCACCATATTGGGTATAAGGGATTACACGTATCCAATGATTATCATTAATCGGGCTATGATACAGCGTCAGAGGTTGCGCGACACTTTCGCCGTGTGAAATCAGTAATTCTAAGCGTCCATCACCATCAAGATCAGCAACAGCAGCCCCTGTGCCATATCCATTAGATTCAGCAGCATCGCCGATGTCAATTTGCCGCCATGAGCCATCGCGGAAAGCAAATAAGCGATTGGGTTCACCCATATTATTGAAGAAGATTTCTTGATAGCCGTCATTATCAAAATCAGCAGCGATTACCGTGCGGATTTTAGACGGTGCAGACATGCGTGGGGGCGCAATATCATCCCAAACACCATCGGTACTCGGCGTATATAAGCGATGATAGCCTTCCCAATTACCATACACAATTGCAAATTGCGTATTACCCATATCCAGCGCTGCAATACCGCGTACATGCTCGCTAGGATCATCTAAGCCAAGATCAAGCGCAACATCGGTGAATGTACCATTCCCATTATTACGAAAGAGAAAATTTGCGCCGTTTTCATTCCCTGCAAAAATATCCATATGCTGCGATACAATCGGCAATGATAATAAGCCACGTCCGCCTGTTGTGTAATTGACCCCTGCAAAAGGCGCAACATCGCTTAAGTTGGCATCATCATCAAGTTCATACAAGCGCATGGGCGTTGCATAATTGGCAATGAAAAAACCATAGCGCCCAGAACCAAAGCGATCAACCGCAACCACGCTGCGTCCTGCCATCATATTAATACTGGATTGATGACGCGGAACTTCAAAGAGATCAATATAAGTATCATCGACATAATCAAACAAGCGATCCCCAAGCGATTTGCGCCCTGCGAAGCTATCTGTATTGAGGATGTAGAGTTCTTCATAACCATCACCATCAATATCTGCTGCTGCAATCCCAATCGCTTGACGCGAATTATCAGCAAGGGTATTGCGTCCCCAATCGGTATACTGTTTACCATCCCATTTAAGCATAAGATTGCGAGAGCCAAAGCCTGCGACTAGAAATTCAAATTGACCATCATCATCGGCATCCGTGACGGCGATACCATAATGACGTTGTGCGGTGTTGTTAGCAAGTAGATGACTTTGATTGATGAGCATGTAGTGGTGTCCTTAATGTATGGGCTAAGGATACATGCAATTTATAAATAGACCTTTAAGACTGGTTAATGATTGACCTCCTAAATTATCAGTCTATTAACTTAATGTTTCTTAATTAATAATTGTCATATAATTAAGTATATCTCAATCAATCATTTATTTATCTTATAGGAATTCAATGTCTGTTATTCAACAATTTTGGCGACAACTTACTCAACCGTATCAAGTTATTGATGATGTTGATACGCATCGTGATGCTGTCACACTGTCATCGGTATCGCTTGCTGTTTTATGTGTTGCATTTGGTGGGGTATTAGTAACTGTTCCTTCTTATTCATTGTCACAGATCATTGCTTTATTGCCAGTGATTTTAAGCATCCCACTATTTTTGTTTCCCTATTATTTAAGTCGGCAAGGTAGAACTAAACTTGCTGCTCATGCCCTTGTAATCGTTGCATGGATACTTATCACAAGTGCAGTGTGGGCAATAGCATCTACTACTGGGATAGAAACCACGTATTATTATGTGATGATCCCGATATTTTCATCGCTTTATCATCGATACAGGAGCACAATAATCTATTTCATGCTTGCAATTTTATCGCCCCTGCTATTAATTGTGTTTAGTAATACGATAAACTTGATTGATATTTTGCGTGGACCTGTTGGCTTTATTTTTTATATGTCTTCATTTGTTAGTGTATTTGCTTATTTAGCATATGGACGTGAGCTTGATAAACGGGAGCAATTACGCATTGGTGAACGGAAAAATCTAGAACTTGTGTTGATGCAAAAGCAAAATGATATTTTAGCGAATTTTGTCCGCGCTATTACGCATGATTTTAGAACACGTTTGCAAAGTATCAAACTGAGCCGACATATGATTTCACGCTTAGTCAACAAACAAGCTGATGCAGCGATGATTGATGAGAAACTTGATCTGATTGATATAAATGTGTCGAATATTAGTGAGGAGCTTGATAAGCTGGCGCTGCTACTCACTATCGATCAAAACTCTGGTGAGCCTATTTTAGTGAACGATATTATTAAAATACTTGCATCTCAATATCAAGAAACCGCAGCAAACAGACAGATCAATTTTGCAATAGATTTGGAGACGTGTCCGCCATTTTGGGGTAAAGCTGATTATTTGCGGATTATCATCCAACAACTGGTTGATAATGCGTTTAACAATACATCTAAAGGCGGTCATATCAGAATTGTATCCCGATGCCAACTCGATGAAGCCATTATTGAAGTATCCGATACTGGTGTGGGGATTGCGCCTGAACATCTCGACAATGTTTTTGATGTATTTTATAAAGTTGATGAAGCACGGACAGTTTCAAACACAGGGATGGGCTTAGGTTTAGCCATCACCAAAACACTTGTGGAAGCCTATCAAGGCACGATTACTATGGTTAGCCAAATTGATGAAGGTACTACGGTCACGCTACGATTCCCACTGATTGACTCTGCGTAAACATTATAGCCTTCCTCGACTTAGCCCTATACCGTCAAAAGTCTCCTGTTATGATTAACGCATGACTGATAATACACTAAGAGGGAGCAATGATGAGTATTCGAGCAATCTCACCGATTGATGGACGTTACGCGAAAAAAACAATGATGCTGAATGACTATTTTTCTGAATATGCGTTGATGAAATATCGTGTGACTGTCGAAGTGGTCTGGTTAGGGCATTTATCACAAGAAGTTGATTTAGCTGATATTCGTCGCTTATCCGACGATGAAATGCAACAGTTGCAGCGCATCGCCACTGATTTTGATGATGAAGCAGCAGGACGCATCAAAGCCATTGAAAGCCGTACCAACCATGATGTTAAAGCGGTTGAGTATTACATCAAAGAATTACTCGCTGATACATCACTCGCTGACTTGAGTGAATTTGTGCATTTTGCATGTACCAGCGAAGATATTAATAATCTCGCTTATGCGATGATGTTGCGTGATGGGCTGATGGATGTATGGTTACAAGAAGCTCATGAATTGGTCGGTACGGTTGCTGAACAAGCCGAACTCTTGCGCGATACACCTATCCTTGCGCGAACACACGGGCAAGCTGCAACACCAACGACAATGGGCAAAGAACTCGCGGTGTATGTGTATCGTTGGCAACGGCAACTGAGACAGCTTGAAAATCAAGATTATTTGGGCAAATTCAGTGGGGCAGTTGGGGCATTTAATGCTCATTTAGCAGCGTATCCTGATGCGGATTGGGTCGATATTGCTCGCCGATTTGTTGAGAATTTTGGCTTAGTATTCAATCCTTTAACCACCCAGATTGAATCGCATGATTATCTTGCAGAAACCTTTCATATTGTCAGCCGATTTAATCAGATTCTGCTCGATTTTTGCCAAGATATGTGGGCATATATCAGCATGGGATACTTCAAACAGCGCACGGTTGCAGGTGAAGTCGGTTCTAGCACAATGCCTCATAAGGTCAATCCGATTGATTTTGAAAATGCGGAAGCCAATATCGGCTTGAGCAATAGTGTGCTTAATCATCTCGCTGAAAAATTGATGGTATCACGCTTACAACGTGATCTCAGTGATAGTTCGGCATTGCGTAATATTGGTGTGGGGATTGCCCATAGCCATATTGCCTTACAATCCGCACTCAAGGGTGTTAGCAAAGTGGATATCAATCAGGAAGCCATTAATGCTGATTTAGATACCGCGTGGGCAGTCCTCGCTGAACCGATTCAAACGGTATTACGCAAAGCACAGTATCCTAATCCTTACGAAAAATTGAAAGAACTCACACGCGGTGTTGATATTACGCAAGCAGATATTCACGCCTTCATTGAAACATTGCCAATTGATGCTGCGGATAAGCAACGCTTACAAGCTATGACCCCTGCTAGCTACATCGGACTCGCCTCAGATTTGGTCGATTTCATCGGGGAGTAGTCACGGTCTATCTTCGAGATTATTTTCTTTCGCTTGTAACATACAACAATCAGGTGAGAGAAAATAATCTCAACGAATCATAATTGATAATCCCTATATCATTAGTATAGCATCGCTAATAATTAATTTATCAATGATAAGGGCGTTCACATGGGATATACACTCGAAAGACTCGATGTACCTGCTGCATATTTACTATCATTCGATGTAGGTTTTGATATACAAAATGAAATGAAGGCATTAAATATTGATCTCATTGATAAATTAGATAACGATGTGGCAGAGTCGCTGGTTATCATTGCCGAAATTGATGATTTGCACCTCTCGCTATCAAATATCATGAATGGCACGAAAGAAACTCTCGATTCAGGCTTTAATCCCAATCATCATCCAAAAGTCACTAAGACGATTATTATTTCTGATAATGGCTTACTGAAAATGTCGCTGGGGGGATTAGGGAAATTAGGACTTCTGAAAGATGCCCAAGTTGTTGGGAGTTTTGATGAAGCAATAGCGCTGGCTAAATAGGTGTGATGTATAACATCTGATGAACTGAAGATAGGCTTTTAGGGATAACAAATATGCTATCAACTTTTTAGTTGAACCTTTACCCCCTAGCTATTTCCCTCTATCATCACGCGCTATGACAACCATTGCGATTAATGCCCATTTACTCTCTAGCCAAGCGGGATACCGTGCAGCAGGGATTCATACAGTCTTACATCAGACGTTAATGCACTTACCGTCGGTTGCCCCCAAAGATTGGCAATTTCGGGCGATGGTTGGGGGTGCGAATCACGCGACTTATGACGGTATCACGATGCAACGCGCACGCCTCGATACGGAAGCGCCAGCCAAGCGGATTCTATGGGAGCAAGTGCTACAACCTTTTGAAATTGGGGCTGTCGATTTGTATCATGCAGGGGCGTTTGTTGCGCCCCTTTTGTTGACGAAACCAATGGTCGTAATGGTCTATGATTTGACCTTTTTGCGGTATCCCCAACGCTTAACCACTGCGCGACGTTTATATCTGAAAACATTCACTGAATTAACCTGCCAACGCGCCCGTCGTATTTTGGCAATTTCTGAAAGCACCAAACACGATATTGTGACCTTACTCGGTATCTCTGCCGATAAAGTGGATGTCACGCCACTAGGCTATGACCGCAACATCCATAAACCCCTACCTAAAGAAGCTATTGCTCAATTCCGTGCGACGCAAAACTTGCCTGAGCGTTTTTGGTTGTATCTCGGCACGCTTGAACCGCGCAAAAATTTGGTGACATTGATCGAAGCCTATGCGCGTCTACCTAAATCCGAGCGCTTACCCTTGGTTTTAGCAGGGGGTAAAGGCTGGTTAACCGCGCCTATCTTTGAAGCTATTGCGAAACATCATTTAGAAGATGACATCCGCCTACCCGGTTTTATCCCTACCGATGACCTTGCCCTCTGGTACAATAGCGCCGAATGCTTTATCTTTCCATCGGTGTTTGAAGGCTTCGGTTTGCCTGTGCTAGAAGCGATGGCATGTGGCACACCTGTCATCACAAGCAATGTATCCTCCTTACCAGAAGTTGCTCAAGATGCAGGTTTGACCTTAGCCCCACATGATATTGATGCGTGGGAAGCAGCACTCAAGCGCGTTTATGATGATAGAGCATGGCACGAACAATCTAGCAAACGTGGTTTAGAAATCGCACAAACATTCACATGGGAAAAAACGGCTCGCTTGACCGTCGCTAGTTATCAACGAGCATTAAATACATGAACGATTCGGGACATAACGAACAACAACGCAATATTGAACCATGGTGGCTGATGCCCTCTGTGGATATGATCTTAGTCTATGCAGCTTTTGGACTCAGTTATCTTTTGCGTTATGAATTTCGTTTGTTTCGTGCTTTATATGACCCCACACGACGCGAATTTTTACCTTACTTACCCTATGCAACTTTCTTTGCAATTTTGCTAATTTTCATCTATCAAGCAAATCACTTATATCGCCATGTCAGAGGGCGCTCTTGGAGTGAAGAAGTAACGATCATCATCAGTGGTGTAACCAATGGCACGGTGATCTTATTGGCTTTATATTTTATCTTGCAACCGCTCATTACCAGCCGATTGATGTTGGTTTATGTGGCTGCCTTAACGGTCATCTTGCTTGCGACGGCTCGTTTAGTACGGCATGGTGTCTGGGGTTATTTACGCACTAAAGGGATTGGTGTCCAAAAGGTAGCGATCATCGGCATGGGTGATGTAGGGCAAGCAGTCTTACGCACATTAATTGCCCGACGTGATTTAGGCTATAAAGTAATTGGCTATTTGGATGATGACCCTGCACGCGGTGAAACCGATCTCGGACGTGTGGTGGGATTGGGCAAACTCAATAACCTCGAAAATGTGATTACCGCGCATGGTATTGATCTACTGATAGTGACCATGCAATGGCGACATTATGATACGATTTTTGATATTACACAGCGTGCAAGACTAGCGAATGTTGATGTACGGCTTGTTCCTGATATTTTCCAACTCAATTTACAGCAAGTTCAATTTGAAAATTTAGACGGGATTCCCTTACTGGGCATCAATGGTACTAAAAAATTAGGGGGAACATCGCGCATCATCAAACGTGGCTTAGATGTGGCGCTGGTTATCCTTGCAGCACCGATTTGGCTACTGATTTATGGGATGGTGGCGCTAGCGATTAAGCTCGAAGATGGTGGCGATATTATCTACAGTGCAAAACGTGTTGGGGAAAATGGGCGCGAGTTCAATATGCTCAAATTCCGTAGCATGATCCCTAATGCCGATCAATATCGAGAACAAGTGTTTGAAGGGCAAGACCCCAAGCATCCCAAATTAGCCGATGACCCGCGCATTA
>JBAUIA010000111.1:0-40697 GCA_049680565.1 Phototrophicaceae bacterium | reverse complement strand
TGTCCTCGTACTGCCATCCAAAGTGCTACGCATCCCAATAAGAGCATCGGCATATCTGTAAAAGCAGTCGGGGCAAAGACAATCCGTAAAGGCGATAGCGCTAACAATAAGCCTGCAAGGATGGGTGCGATTTTGTTATTTCTAGTTGTGCGAACGAGTTGCATCATCACAGCAACTAGCAAAATACTCGCAAAGACGGATGTCATACGCCCTGCGAACTCGCCTTTGAGTGCATCAAGTTGCAGCACACCATCTGTATCTGTTTCGACAGCAAAAAATACTAAAGCAAAGGCATTGGCATAAAAAGTGAGGGGAGTTTTATCAACTGGTTGCCTGAGCAGCAACCAATCACCATCTACCGCAGCATGACGCGCAAAACTCATATATAAGGCTTCATCAGGATGAAAACGTCTAGCATTATTCAGTGCAAGAAAGCTAAACAATGCTGATAGGCATAACACAAAAACCATCAACCAATGGATAGCAAATGAGGGTCGATGATTTGTCATGTCGGGTGTCATAAATTTCAGAATTACAAATCAACGATTTAACTAAAGCGTTTACGCAAATATTCTAGCGCAACACGATCAATCTGATTGGGATTATTACTCAAATTCCAGCGTTCTTCCAGATTTTCATTACCCACTAAAACCCAAAAGGCTTGCTTGGTAACTTCGTCCCACTCGCCATTCACATCACCACCCATATAACCTTGGTTGAGCATAATATGTTGGAGTTCGCGTGCGATCTCATCATCAATTAAGAGTTGGTCTTCTGCTTTTGATGCACCAAAAAATAGGTGATGGGCTTGCACCAATTGAAGTAATTTTTTGACAGGTTGTTCATCATCATCAACACGTAAATCCAAATAACGATCTGTATCGCCACCATAGCCACCATTCGCTTTGACGACTAATACACCTGCGGATTGCTTGCCACGTTTATCACCGCCAGCACTTTCTGCTGCGCGTAAGGCTGCCACAAGGCGGTCTGCTAATTCACCTTGTGCATTCTGATAACTATCCGCCATCGCGTCCAGCACATCCGCACCCGTGAGAATATTCCCCTGCACGCTGAAATGCTGCCCTGATTTATTGCCTGCCCAGTCATTACAGTTTTTGCCTGTATGGGCAGCCACATTGCCATTCGTATCAACAATCCCAATTTGGCGTTGTTCGCGTTGGTCGTCATCCGCTAATAATAGAGAAAGGGTTTCACTAGCCGATTTACCCTCGGATAGTAATTTCAAGCCTTGAGGACCAAAACCCACTTTAGCATAAGATTGTGTCGCAATTGCACCTGCATCAGCCTGCGCCCAACTAACAAGTGCCGCCGCCGCTAAGAATTTACTAGCAACAGCTACACCCCATGCCTTTTCGTCTGGATCATAGGCAACGATTGAAAATGTATTCAATTGCATGAACACAACCCTTTATTTAAATTTATACGGTAATCGAGCATATTGTAGCGCAGATTGTAATATATACCACTGCAACGTGAGGATAATCATTGTCATAATTGAAGGAGAAAATGTAGAGATAAGCCTAAGCCTACCTCTACAAAGTGAAACGATGTTATTGCCCTTGACCGAGAGAGAACCCGATTTTTCCATCAAATGTATAGAGATTTTCCATTTTGATGAAATCAAAACCAGCATCTTTAATACGATTCAACAAGCTAATGATTTGTGCATGGCTGATCGTTTCATTGTCTGGATGTTGGAAACGGCAACGCCAGTGATCGGTTTTGAATGATGGAATATTATTATCAGGATAAACTTTTAAACCGCGATTGGTAATCATAACCAATTCGAGTCCATCACCATTACATTCAGCTTCAAGTTTGCCACCGATCTCGTTGGCATCACGACCCACATCATCCCAATCAATAAATACATCAACACCCACTAATTGCTTATCAATATGTAATTGATAAGGTTTCGTGACAAGTTGTGTGATGCTATCACCTGTGTAATTCACAGTCGATAAGATTGTTGGATTTTGTCCCAAGCGTTGAATGACTTCAGATGCAAACTCAGTTGTCCCAACACTGCGGATACTGCGCCCTTCACGGTAAATATCAGGGGTATGGATACCTTGCTCAATAGTCGCTTTCCATGCGTTATGGATTAGGGCTGCTGTATCACTTTGCCCAAGATGCACAAGCATCGGTACGGCTGCTAAGAGTAAGCCTGATGGATTCGCAATACCACGTCCTGCAATATCAGGTGCGCTACCATGAACTGCTTCAAACATCGCAAATTGATCGCCGAGATTGGATGATACCCCCAACCCGACAGAGCCTGTTAATTGTGATGCCACATCAGACAGAATATCCCCATAGAGATTCGGCGCAACAATAACATCAAATTGTTCAGGTTGTGAAGCCAATTTAGCTGTACCAATATCAATAATCATATGTTCGGCTTCAATATCAGGATATTCAACTGCAATTTCATCAAATATTTGATGGAAGATGCCATCAGTCAATTTCATGATGTTATCTTTAGTTAAGCAAGTAACTTTTTTACGTCCATTGCGTTTGGTGAATTCAAAAGCATAACGAATGATTTTTTCAGTACCGGGGCGCGTAATTAATTTGAGTGTTTGGTAGACTTCTTTTGTTTGGCGATGTTCAATGCCTGCGTAGAGGTCTTCTTCATTTTCACGCACGATGACCAAATCCATCATAGGATGTTTGGTATCAATCGCAGGGAAATAGCTCGCAGCAGGGCGGACATTGGCATAAAGCCCTAATGTCTTACGAATCGTTACATTGAGGCTTTTATAGCCACCACCTTGTGGGGTTGTAATCGGTGCTTTATAAAGCACATGGGTATCACTCAGAATATCCCAAGCATTTGGTTTAATACCTGCCGTAAAGCCTTCACGGTAGACACGTTCACCCACTTCAATTTCTTGAATATCAAGCTGTGCGCCTGCTGCTTCCAAAACGCGCAAACTTTCAGTCATGATTTCAGGACCGATACCATCACCATAAGCAACTGCTATAGGTACTTTTGCCATTATTACTCCTCTATCTCTATATAGTCATACAAATCTTATTCTATGATACCAGCAGCGAGCGATTTCGTTGTGGGTGAATTTCTACCATAAATAGCCTTTATGATGTACCAAAAATCCATACATAACGCAAAATCGAATAATCCTTTCATTATATTTTGTTCATCTTACAGATTGTCCATTTCGTAACCCTTCCTCAAAAGCTGTGTTATAGCAAGTGAAATCATCAACATTCAGGAGTCGTGCTTAGTTGTTTAATTTCAATCGCAAATCCAAACAACCTGATTATAAAACAATGGATGATCGTGATCTCGTCCAACTCGCTAAAAAAGATAAAGAAGCCTTTGGCGAAATTTACGAGCGTTACCTCACCAAAATCTATAATTATATTTATTATCGCACCAGCAATCAGCAAGATGCTGAAGATTTAACCGCTAAGGTATTTTATCGGGCATTATCTCATATTGAAAATTATGTCGATAAAGGTGTCCCATTCCAAGCATGGTTATATCGCATCGCACACAATCTTGTAGCGAATTTTCATCGTGATAAGAGCCGTCGCAAAATTATTCCGTTAGATGATTATGTTGCTCACACACTCAAAAGTGATGCACCTGATATCCAAGCTGAAACATCTGAGCAAAAAGCATACCTTATGGAAGCGATTCATCGTTTACCAGCAGATCGCCAGCAATTGATTTTATTGAAATTCATTGAGCAAAAATCGAATGCAGAAATTGGCGAAATTATGGAACGCACTGAAGGTGCAATTAAATCACTATATCATCGTACCTTGATGGCATTACGCGATGAAATTGAATTGCAACAATTAACACTCAAATCCGACCAACCAAAAAATCGTGAGAAGAAACAGGGTTAAAATCAATATGACATCTGACGTACAGTGGCAAAACTACCTCAATGAAGCAACCGATGCAATTCTCGCTGGTGAGAGTGTTAGTAAAACCCGCACAAAATACGGAATTAGCTATACAGACGATCATCATCTGCTTGATCTCGTAAATAATCTTAATCAAACATTTTTGCCTGTTGAACCAAGCGCTCAATTTTCAACACGGCTCAAAAATGATTTATTAGGAATCGAGCAGACAGGCGTTGTCTGGCGTATTCGTCGCTTACCTGCACGCGTACAATGGGCAGCAATTGTTGCAACATTATTAGGCGGTGGTTTGATTGTGCTGCAACGCCTCACCAATGCAGGAAATTCACTGCGTACAGAAGATCGTACCCGCATTCCTGAAGAGGGGTAATATAAAGTTAAAGTAGATGATGTGTAGGGGCGTTGCTCTGTCTGCGCCCATCCTATGCCCTAAGATCATAAGACTACCTATCTTCTCTAAACAAGATTCTTCTTTTGAAATTTCATATGCTGAATTGCCTAATCCTTATCTATCTAAAACAGCTACACATATAATTAATAAAAAATTGTTTTTAGTGTTAATTCCTTGAGATATACTAGAAGTGTTAAGGTTTATCCCAAGTTATATCCCAAATCCTTGATTTTTCATCTAAGCGGTGTATACTATTGAAAACTCCACGCCAAATGGGTGGGGTATTTTGTATGTTGTCCTTGACACTAACTCCTATCCTCCTATATACTTCATAGTTACACATTACCCCAATCAAAATAAGGCATATGATCGTCGGGTTATTAAAATTTTACCCTACAATCAAGCGGTAATCGTATGAGCAACAGCAGATTTATCTGTTCGTTGTGCTTTTTAATTTGTCCGATGAGCGACAACCTTGAGGAGCGGCGCTTTTGAGAGACTACTTCAATATCAAGAACTATGCCCGTGTCACGGATGTGCAAGAATTGCCATCTTTGATTGAAGTTCAATTAACAGCCTTCCAAAACTTTATTGAAGGTGGCTTACTTGAACTCTTCGATGAGATTAATCCCATTGAATCATTCAATGGTAATCTCAAACTTTATTTCCCGGGTAATATTCCCGAAGCTGAACAATTCGGCTTGAAATACTGGTTCGAAGAACCTAAATATGACCAAGAACTCTGCTTAGAACGCGATATGTCCTACGCTGCACCACTCTATGTGCGTGTCGCATTGGTCAACCGTGAAGCAGGGGATGAAGTGACTGTATCTGATATTTTCATGGGTGATTTCCCACTCATGACAGAAAAAGGTACATTCATTATTAACGGTACAGAACGTGTCGTTGTTAGCCAGTTGATTCGTTCACCGGGTGTCTACTTCGATGCTGATGCAGATATTTCAACAGGTCGTTTACTATCCAATGCGAAATTGATCCCTGATCGTGGCGCATGGATGGAATTTGAAACCCGTAAAAATGATTATCTGACTATCAAATTCAACCGTAAACGTACCATTCCAGTCACCATTCTTTTGCGTGCTTTAGCGGCAATTGACGATGAATTACCAGCAGAACGTTCACCAATTCTCACAGGTGAAACTGAAGAAATCATCGCATTATTTGCTGATATTGATGACAACGAAGCCCATCAATTCATCGCGCAAACACTGGAACAAGAACCCATCTGGGACTTGAAGAAGAATCAAACCATTGCAGAAGCAGCCTTGATTGAATTCTACAAAAAGATGCGCCCCGGTGATCCACCAACGCTTGATAATGCGCGTGATTACCTACAAAGCCAATTGTTCGATCAACGTCGTTATGACCTTGAACGTGTAGGACGTTATAAGCTGAACCAACGTCTACAACTTGACGGTACAGTGGATCGCAGTATTCGTACCATTACCAAGTCAGATATTGTTGCACTTGTGCGCCGTATGATTGACATCAACAATGGGCGTACACCAACCGATGATATTGATCATCTCGGTAATCGTCGTGTCAAGACGGTTGGCGAATTGATTATGAATAAATTGCGTGTCGGTTTACGCCGTATGGAACGTGTCGTCAAAGAACGTATGTCCATCCGCGAAACGGATAGCATTACACCTGTTTCATTGGTCAATATTCGTCCAATCGTTGCAGCCGTTCGTGAATTTTTCGGATCATCACAATTATCCCAATTCATGGAACAAACCAACCCACTCGCTGAATTGACCCACAAACGGACTGTTTCGGCATTAGGTCCGGGTGGTTTGCGCCGTGAACGTGCAGGCTTTGAAGTGCGTGATGTGCATCATAGCCATTACGGACGTATCTGCCCAATTGAAACACCAGAAGGTCCAAATATTGGTCTGATTGGTCGTTTGGCAAGCTATGCGCGTGTTAATGAATTTGGATTCATTGAAACACCCTATATGAAAGTGATTAAATCACTAACCCCTGATGATCCTGATTTGATTGGGCGTAGATTACGCGATGATATCGAAGATGCTGATGAAAATATCCTCTTTGCAGAAGATACAGTCATTGACGCAAAAATCGCAAAAGAATTAGCGAAAATCGGCATTGAGCGTGTTGCAATTGTTCCATTCGTCACCGATGAAATGGAATACTTAAATGCGGATGCTGAAGATCATTACGTTGTTGCACAAGCAAATTCAATTCTCAATGAACGCAAAGAATTTGTCAGTAACCGTATTCAATCACGCCATAAACAAGGGTTTATCACATCACCTGCACAAAAAATCGACTACATGGATATTGCACCACGTCAAGTTGTGGGTATCAGCGCTGCGTTGATTCCATTCTTGAGCCATGATAGTGCGAACCGTGCGTTGATGGGGTCTAACATGCAGCGTCAAGCTGTACCTTTGCTCAAACCAGATGTTCCTGTCGTTAGTACAGGCATGGAAGATCAAGCTGCTCTCGATAGTGGGCAGGTAATCGTGGCTGATATTGCAGGCGAAGTCCTCAGTGTACAAGGTGATCGTATCATCTTACGTACAGATGAAGGCGAAGAACGTCGCTATCAATTGCGTAAATATAACCGTAGTAACCAATCAACTTGTATTGACCAACGTCCTGTTGTCAATAAAGGGCAATACGTCAATGTTGGTGATGTGCTAGCAGATAGCTCATCCACCTATCGTGGTGCTTTGGCACTCGGTCATGATGTTCTCTCAGCATTCATTTGCTGGGAAGGTGGTAACTACGAAGATGCGCTCCTAATCAGTGAAGGTATGCTGCGTAAAGATATGTTCACCAGCATCCATATCGAAAAACACGAAGTCGAAGCGCGTGATACCAAACTCGGTCCAGAAGAAATCACCTATGACATTCCAAATGTCGGTGAAGATGCCCTCAAAGACCTTGATGAATTTGGGATTGTTCGTGTGGGTGCAGAAGTTGGACCACATGATATTCTCGTGGGTAAAATTACACCAAAAGGTGAAAAAGAACTCTCACCAGAAGAAAAATTGCTCCGTGCAATCTTCGGTGAACAAGCGCGTGAAGTAAAAGATAGTTCACTGCGTTTGCCACATGGTGATAGCGGTAAAGTGGTTGATGTTAAGACCTTCACCCGTGAAGAACATCCTGATCTCCCAGCAGGTGTTGAAAAGATGGTTCGTGTCAGTATCGCGCAACGTCGTAAGTTGACCGTTGGTGATAAAATGGCAGGTCGTCATGGCAATAAAGGTGTTATTTCGCGTGTGGTTAAGCTCGAAGATATGCCATATCTTGCCGATGGTCGTCCCGTTGAAATCATCCTCAACCCAACAGGTGTACCGGGTCGTATGAATATCGGTCAAGTATTGGAATTACATCTCGGTTGGGCAGCAGATCGCCTTGGTTTCCGTGCTGTAACCCCTGTATTTGATGGTGCAGAAGAAATCGAAATCGCGGCTGATTTAGGACGCGCATGGTTGATTGATTACTGCTGGCAAATCATCACTGAACGTGCATGGGAATGGGTCGCAGAACATTACGATTCAGAAGAACTTGAAGACGATGATGAAGTACGTCGCCTTTATATCCATACTTGGTTAGGCGAAAATGAACTCTATGATGTGGACATGCTTTTCAGTGAACCTGTTTATGCACGCCGTGCAGTTTTAGCTGAATGGATGCGCGAACTGGGTTACGTCCCCAATGATGTTCTCATTTTCGATAACACCAACGTATCGGTTGCTCATCGTGAATTTGCTGACCGCAATGCTGTTGCTGCATCGTTAATCATCTGGATGCGTGCATTTAGCCCAGACATTGAAATCCCAGAAGATGCTGATATTAAAACCTTATATCGCATCGCTGAACGTGTCATGTTTGAAACAGGTCAAGCTGTACCACATTATGGCAAGCAAACATTATACGATGGTCGCACAGGCGAACCATTCGATAATTCAGTTGCAGTTGGTTATATGCACATTCTCAAGTTGGCACATCTTGTTGAAGACAAAGCACATGCCCGTTCAACAGGTCCTTACAGCTTGGTCACACAACAACCATTGGGTGGTAAAGCCCAATTTGGTGGTCAACGTTTCGGTGAAATGGAAGTTTGGGCGTTGGAAGCCTATGGCGCAGCGTACACACTCCAAGAAATGCTCACCGTTAAATCTGATGATGTTCAAGGTCGTGTTAAAACCTATGAGAGCATCGTCAAAGGCGAACCCATCGAAGAACCCGGTATTCCTACCAGTTTCCGCGTATTGGTCAAAGAACTCCAAAGCCTTGGTTTATCGGTGGAAGCAATCATCGAAGATGGTAGCGTGATTAACTTCGGTAAAGAAGATGAACAAACACGTCGTAATCAACCAGAAACGGGCTTGATGGGTTTAGCAAAGAATAAAAACTAAACAACTCAGTTCGTGATAGTTTAAGCACTTTAAAAGCGATCTCATCTGATGAGGTCGCTTTTTGATTTAGACCGTGATAACGATTTTTCCGCGTGTATGCTTACTCTCTTGCTGTTGATGGGCTGCGCGAATCTCTTCTAATGGATAAACGCTATGAATAATCGCCTTGAGTTTCTCCGTCGCTACCCACTCCGAAATTTGTGCTAAATCATCAGCAATTGCTTTTACAACAACCAATTTTGCACGCTTTTTGCTGAGAATACTTAATCCCATGCTGATGAAAACATGCGGTTGAATCACCGTCGAAACCCAAGTGCTTTTTTTAGTCAGGATAGGTTTTATATCTGCGAAGCGCGTATTACCAAAAACATCGAAGAAAATATCGAATGTTTGATTAACTGTGCGAATATCTGTTTCATGATAATCAATACACGCATCTGCACCAATTTCATAAAGAAAATCATGATTTGCTTGGCTAGCAATAGCCGTCACATGAGCGCCATAAATTTTAGCAATCTGCACCGCCATTGATCCCACGCCACCTGATGCGCCATTAATGCACACGCGCATTCCTTGTTTGATGGATGCTTCATTACGTAGGGCTTGTAAGGCTGTTAATGTGACGAGAGGGAGTGCTGCTGCATCTATCATACGTATACTATTTGGGATAATGGCGCATTGATGTGATTGGACTAAAACATATTCCGCGCATGTGCCACCATGCCATCCTTCTAACATCCCGAAAACATGCGCGCCAACAGGTAAGTTTTCACTATCAGATGCCACAATCTCGCCAGCCACATCAAAGCCTGTAAATTGCGGAAATTGATTACCTGTAAATTGCTTAAAGCGTCCTTTCCGAATAAAAGTATCTTTAGGATTGATAGCAGCAGCCTGTACTTTAACCAAAATATGATTGGGCTTGAGTGTTGGTTTGGGTAGATCACTAATTTCTAAAACATCACTTGTGCCATACTGATTGAAGATTGCTGCTCTCATAGCTAATGCGTCCCTTTTGTACTACTATTGATCTTTAGATTAGTGTTTTAAGAAAGAGATTCCCGACAATGCAGATTCATCATCTACATGATTGGACACTTGAACCAAAAGTAGCCATCGCTTTACAAAGAGAGCTAGCTCCTCAAGTGATTACAGATACACCGCTTGATTTTGACTCCATCAACCTTATTGCAGGTGTTGATGTCAGTGTTAAGAATAATATATCGCAAGCGGCTGTTGTTGTCCTGAGCTTCCCCGAACTTGAACTCGTTGAAACAGTACGGGCGCAAGAACCTACGCAATATCCTTATATTCCGGGCTTACTCAGTTTCCGAGAAGGGTCTGTCTTGCAACAAGCCTTCACACAATTAGAGCATACGCCTGATGTATTTGTATTTGATGGCATGGGTCAAATCCATCCTCGTAAAATGGGTATTGCATCGCATATGGGCTTATGGCTTGATCGTCCTACAATCGGCTGTGGTAAAACACATTTTATTGGCGATTACGATCAACCTGCTATCAATAAAGGAAGCCATACACCATTGATTTATAAAGGCGATCAACTCGGTGTGGTACTCCGCACACGCACGAATGTTAAACCTGTTTATATTTCTGTCGGGCATCGTGCTGATTTAGAAAGTGCCATCCGTTTAATTATGGCAGTTACACCCAAATATAGATTACCGCGTCCGATACGTTTAGCGCATCATGCAGCAGGTGAATTTTGAAATTACATACTCTCTGACCATGATTTTAATAATTCTGGTAAGCCATCAAAAATGTAATCGGGCTGAATATCACTAATATCACTGCGTTGATTGACCCCTGTTAAGACCATCGCTGTCTGCAAACCTGCTTGATTACCGCCTTCAATATCCGTATTAATGCGATCACCGATCATCAAGGTTTCTTCTGCTCGTGTGCCTAAACGTGCTAAGGCTACCTCAAACATAGCGGGCTTAGGTTTGCCGATAATCACAGGCTCAACATCACTTGCATCTTGAATCATACGGATGAGGCTACCAGCACCGGGAACTAAGCCATCAGGCGATGGAAATGAGCTATCAGGGTTTGTGCCAATAAATGCTGCCCCATGATTACGCAGCAGGAGCGTTGCAGCGCGTGCTTTTTCATAGGTAAAGTTAAAATCTAAGCCAACCACAACCGCATCAATATCCCTATCTGTAATGATGAAATTGGCTTCTTCTAAGGTTTGGAATAAGCCTTCATTGCCAATAACATGCAAGCGCGTCCCCTCACCATAATGGGCATTGATGTAATCAACGGTTGCTGTGGCACTCGTTACCAATTGATGAGGCGTAATACCTTCAACACCCATTGTCGCTAATTTTTGGACATAATTGCTTGTGTGCCGTCCACTATTATTAGTGGCAAGCGCAAATGGGATTTGATGAACGCGCATAAAATTAAAAAGTTCAACCATACTGGGTAATTTTTGATCACCGCGCCATAGTACACCATCCATGTCACTAATCACGGCTTTAATATCTGAGAGGGGCATTGAAGACGATCTCCTATTTATGAAAGTTATCGCGTAAGCATAGCAGTTGCGATCATTTTGGGTGATAGTCAATTTAAGACTTGTTATCTGATAGTCATAATTCGGGCGTATACTAGGCGCAAAATACAATGAATAGGATCAATATGAAACATATTTTGAGCATGATTGTCATTTTTATGACGCTCAGTGTGATGACAGCACAAGAGTCAATTATTGATAATCAGGTGTGGCAATCAGTTGACCGTGCCCCCATTTTTTTCCGCATACCATCATCATGGGATAATTTTGGCAATACTTGGGAATCTCCAGATAATGCTTATCGCGTGCGTTACATTCTGGATGAAGATTACGATAGTTTAGTAGATACTATTTTCTCTGAACCATCCTTAGTCACTGAAGAAATTATCAATTTGCCAATTGGCGACATAACGCGATTAAGCGAACCTCAAAAAATAGCTTATATGATACCTATTGATGATGCTTTCTCTGCAATTGTCGGAGATAGTACTGATGAGATAAGCGATATGCTCCTCATCGCACAGATTGCAAATACACTTGCACTCAGCACGCCCACTAGCGATGATTGGTCATTGTATGCCACTAATAATGCTAATTTATTTTTACGTGTGCCATCAAATTGGATGCAACAAAGCAGCACAGATGACACACTGACGCTCACAGAAACTTTTGATGATGTCTCTGTCAGTGTGCGTTATCGTAATTTAGGGCGTGATTTCGTATTATCAGAAATTGAAGATCAATTCCAAGCGAGCTATCGCACCAATGGCTATGATATTCAGGAACAGACAACGATCAACTTGCCAAGTGGTGACGCGCTATTTTTTCGTTTAGGCGATGTTCCTATTACGGAGGACGTTACTCATAGCCAATGGCATTTTGTCATCGCGCGTGATAATTATATGATTGTATTAGTTGCCAGTGGCAATCAGGGTTA
Organism: Phototrophicaceae bacterium; assembly: GCA_049680565.1. GTDB lineage: Bacteria > Chloroflexota > Anaerolineae > Aggregatilineales > Phototrophicaceae > JAUZRW01. Next base: position 28,485 of record JBAUIA010000111.1, on the reverse strand, counting down.
TTTTGAAGAATATGCGGCTATTTTAACGCAAATTGTCGATACATTTCAGTTTATCGCGCCCCAGTAAAATAATATGATGGGGATAGTAGCCTGCACGATCCCCATTTTGAACGAATACCTTAACAATCAATATCATCTGCTATACGTGCAATGGATTGAACACGTAAAAACTCATCCGTATAGAGGGCTGCAATATCAGCATCACGGATAATCAATACATTCTCGTCGTTGCTTTCAACTGCATTATTGCTGTAATTGAACGAGCCTGTAATGACCGTTGCTTCATCAATGATGAATACCTTATGGTGAAGGATACCATTATTGCCATCTTGTCGGACATCAAGCCCTGCACAATGTAAGCGTGGGAACTCCGAAAAACTTGTTTCGCTACCAACAGTTTCAAAGACACCTTGCACATCAACCCCTGTGTCTGCTTCTGCTAATAAGGCAAGTCCGAGATCATCACGGGTGAATGAAAATGTCATAAAGCGAATGGTTGATTGTGCATTTGTAATTTCATTCAGCAAGACACTAATGACATTATTCTCACTAGCAAAATAAACTTGAATCGGCACCCCACTTTGCGTGAAATTGCCGGTATTGGTTGGATCAGAACGGATGCCAAAATCTTGATTTTCAAACATCTCATTAAATTCTGCTTGATACACTTCAACCGCACGTACCGAACGCAGTGAAATAGCATTATTATTGTTGCGATAAACCCCGTTAACCGTGTAGTTCATTGACCCCAACCAGACGGTGATACCATCCATAATCATAAATTTATTGTGCATCAATGCGCTACGATCATCATCAACAATGGGAATACCTTCGAGTTCAAGATCAATCATGGTCGTATCGTCATCTTCCAAACCATGTTCATCATCAGTCACAACTCGTACTCGTACACCGCGAGTGTGAGCATCAATAATAGCCTGTGTGATAACTTCGTTGTTGAGTTCAAAAGCAGCAATATCAAGCGTATTGCGTGTTGCATTAATCGCAGCAGCAAGCTGGGTATCAACACCACCTACATATTGTGAGCGATCCCGAGTATTCGCAGGAGTTGTAAAATAAAGTTGCCAAAAATCTCCCTGATAACCCAATCCTAAAGGAATATTAATTTCTGTGAAATTGCCCGTTGTGGTACGTGGTGGAATAGCTGTCGGGTTAGTTGGATTTGTGGTCGAAATGCCTAATAGATCAACACCTGTGACCGCATATATAATAAAACCGATGACAACAACAAGAATCCCTATAATCAAACTAGGGCCTGATTTACCTTTTTTAGTCTTCGCCATAATCGTTAGTTTCTCCTAAACGATAGGTATCTGTGAAGTGATTTATACTATGAGTGTTAGAATTTTCCAACGGTTGTTCATTATCTACTGGTATCTCAGTCTGTTCTGCACCGAATGAATTGTTTTCGTCATTAGGATCAGCGAGTAATGGTATGTCCTCATCTGCTGCACCTCCTGCCAATAATGGATTATCATCAATCGGCATTGGCGTATCCGTAACAGGATTATCATCAATGACTTGGGTATCCGTTGGCGATAATACACCTAATATTGCGCTGAGATTGGCTGCCATATCGGCTTTATCATCGGGCAAGGCTGCAAGCAAGGTCGCAGTGGTCACATCACCCCAACCAACCGATTCGAGGTACTTGGTGATTTTATCCATGTAATCTGTCTGTCCATCAAGATCATTAAATTCACGCTGACCAACAAAGCGATTAATATTCTTGAGAACTTGGCGAAAAAAGCGTGCCTTTTGCTCAAATTCATCGGGAAATTCATTGGCAAGGCGCTCAATTTGTGTTTCGCCCCATGTTAACAAAACAGTTGCTTCATCATCATTGAGATCATCCCGCAATGATGATGATTCATATAAGCGTTCTTTTTCGGATGCAATGGCTTCGTCTGATGGCATATAACCTCCTCACGTAAGGTGTTTAATTGGATATGGTTGTAACAGTGAATTGATAATCAAGCAATGTTTAGATACTATTTCCGCATGCACAACACCAGCACGCCGATGCTTCATCAGGTGGGATATAGCCATCTATACCGAGCGTCAACCCTGATACCCGTGAAAATTGATCCATATATGGGAACAGGTTATCACCCGGGCATTGTGTTTGGGGGTTAAAATCTCGGTGAGATGCAATATGGGTTAACGCGAAAAATTCGCTTGCCCAATTGACCAAATTGAGCGTGCTAGTCAGTTGTTCAAGCGTTGGTGTTTGTGTCATAAAGTTACCGAGTAAGCAAATACCAAGACTCCCTGTATTATATGAGCCAACATGCGTTCCGCGTACATGCCAATCCCGTCCTTCATAGATCAGTCCATTCTGCCCAATTAGAAAATGATAAGCGACATCCGCCCACCCACGCTGATTGCGATGCACGCTTTGGACTTCTGCAAGGGTTTCTAAATCATTATCTATGTAAAATGCCGCATGATGAATAATCACAGTTTGATAAGCGGCTTGTATATCGCCATCATAGACACGCCATCCTTCAATGTTGCTTGCACTGTAGAAACCATTCTCGTTAGTCGCATTATGATTAGGCGCTAAAGCGCCCCATGCAATGCGTGAAACAGTTACAGGCATTGTAAAACGAGGTGTAACGGTTTGTAGTGGGGTATTGATACTATTATTGGGTGCTGTTTTTTGCTGATTGATTAACCATAAGCCAAGTGTGGCAGCACTACTACACGCACACGCTGTTGTTGCTGCGCCTACAAGCCCCATACCGATCAATAATTCGCGTCGTGATAATTGCTTACGAGTCATATAGGCTACTTTTTGCTAATGGTTCAGTCACTATCAGTATAAGATAAAAATACAAATTTCTTGGCATCAATACTACTTTGCTCAATCCCAAATACGCTTGAGCGCCCATCTTGCCATTTCTGCGATATGCTCGTCTGGATGCTCCGATAATGTATTCAATAAGGGCTTAGACCGTTTATCCGCCAGATTACCCAGAATCTCACAAATTTCAATCAGCAAGCCTGTTTCTTGCGTATCCGTGCTGACTTCAATCAAGGCATCAACGGCTGCTTTCCCCACATTGCCAAGGCTCTGCTTTGCAAAATAACGGACATTGTAATCCTCATCATGCAAAAAAGCGTCTACTAAGGCTTTAGCGGAATCATGACTTGCGATTTTGCCAAGTGCTTCCGCAGCATGGGATCGCACCGTTTCATCGGTATCATGCAGTGCTTGGCATAGCACTATCACGCCATCTTCTGCCCCAATATTACCGAGTGAATCCGCAGCCGTTCGCCGTACAATCGCATTATCATCTGTGATGAGCGTTTGCAAGGTGGGTAAGATAAGTGCTGCTTCATCGCGTGTTCCTAGTGCTTCTGCAACACGCACACGCACCGTAAACTCAGGATCAGTGCTGGCTTCAATCAATGGCTGAATGACAATAGCTTGCTTATCACGCCCCAGTTTGAAGGCAGCATATAAGCGTTCGTCAGGGTCTTTGCTGTGTTTGAGTTGCCAGATAAAATCTTGAGTCGTGAAATCATCACTCATTTTTGCCTCAATTCATCAGTATCCAGAATAATCGTTACAGGGCCATGATTATGAATTTCAACGTGCATTTCTGCACCAAAAATACCTTTTGCTATCGTTTTGATACCTTCATTGCTGAGGCATTCTGCATAATAATCGACTAACGGAGCAGCTATATCGGGATGGGCTGCATGGGTAAAACTAGGACGGCGACCTTTGCGTGCATCGGCATAGAGTGTAAATTGTGAGATGACTAAGATACTAATTGTGGCATCTAAGCCACTAATATTCATTTTACCATCATCATCTTCAAATACGCGCAGATGAGCCGTTTTTTTTGCAAGTAGTTCAGCCTCGGCATGTGTATCATCATGGGTTACGCCTACAAGCGCTACATAACCTGCCTTAATTGATCCAACAATCTCATCATTAACAGTGACATTGGCTTGTGTTACACGTTGTAAAATGACACGCACGAAGGATTTTCCTTTGCCTAATCGAAGCCGAATATAAATTGTAGTAAAAAATTGTCATAGCTAAAGTGTCAAAATTCATCAGCTTGCTATACACTATGAAAGTAGCATATGCTTTATCAGCCTCATTTGAAAGAAGAGATTATGGCAACGTTTTTAATTACAGAGCGCGAACAAGCAGGTTGGCGTTTTTTGTTAATGTGGCTTTTAATGACCAATATTGGTTTTTTGATTGGTGCGATCTTAGAATTAATTTTTATGGGACAACTGAATTTGATTTTTGCTGTGCCATTAGTCGCACTTGGGCAAGCATATGTTATCAATCGCCATATTTCGATTTATTTGCCGTGGTGGATCGGAACAACGCTTTTTTGGTTATTGGGTTTATTCATTAGCAGCATGGTGCTTAACTTTATGGCACAGCCCGATACAGTTCTAATGCAATTAGTCTATTTATCGGTCACTGCCTTTGTCGCAGGCTTGTTTGCAGGGATTCCACAGTGGGCGTTTATGCGCGATTGGTTGCCTGTGGGTATTTGGTGGTTACTTGCTAGCGCCATCAACGCTGCCTTATTTTTCCTGCCCGGTTTAATCGCAGGTATCATCTTGATGCGTATCATCACAGCAGATAAAGTCCCGATGACAGATCGCCATTATGTACTTACAGGCGATTAATCAGCAAACAACACGATATCCCAAAAAATAACGCATATATCCCAAATTTAGACTCATTATATCCCAAATTGTGGTATGCTCTTGGTGCATAGATCATAATATGATTGTGTATTATTGCTGCTGCAATATTTAATGATAATTTTTGAATACCTTGCGATGTATGTTTCAATGCGTAAAATAGAACAACCTTAATTGACCCTAAACGAGAATAGGATACCTTAGAATGGCTGATAGCCTATTCGATAATCAGTATCGCTATGATTTTATCTATCCGCGTGGACGTAGTGGCGAAACATTACGTGCTGTTGATAGTTATGATAATAATTTACCTGTCGTGATTAAACGTCCTGCACCCAATGATGCACCGCCCATTCGCGCAGGGCAAGAGGTCAGCATCACCAACGAAGGTCGTGCTTTGCAACGTTTGACAGGACATCCTGTTTTGACAGAGTTGCTCGGTCAAGGACAATTTTTTGTAGGTGGGATGCCGCATCAATATATTGTGATGGAACGTGCTGTTGGCGATATTATTAGCGATGTCGTATTGCAACTCAACGCCAATGGGGAGCGTCTACCAGAACTTGAAATGTTAGTGATAATTGACCAATTGCTTGATTTGCTACATGCTGCCCATGCGAAAGATATTGTTTATAATGATGTCGATGCCAAGCACCTCTTCTGGAATCGTGATGACCATCAACTGAAGGTGATTGATTGGGGGAATGCAATTTTCCTAGAAGGTGACGAGGTTACACAGCAAGGGATTAGCCGTCAAACAGATGTTTATCAAGTTGGTGAATTACTCTACTTCATCGTCACAGGTGGTAGACGGGTCGATATAGCGCGTGATGCAGCGACAGACTTTGTGGTTGATTTTGGCGATGATAATCGGCGTGTCCATTCTCGTTTACAAGAGATCATCAGCAAAGCTCTGCATCCTAATGTGCGCCTACGCTATCCTAATATTACCGCACTACGCAGCGATCTCACGACGTACCGCGCCCCAATTGAGCGTGAACGTAATCAAGATGTAGCAGCAATTGCCGAACAACTCAAAAATGAATCTTTACCCATGTCAGAATTACGCGCTCTCATGACACGGATTGAACCACTCAGTAAACAAGATGCAGGTTATGCTCCGACACAAGAAGCCTATCGCATTATCCGTGATCGCTTGCGTGATTTATCTGTAGAGGCGGATTTGGATGCAGTGCAGATTTATATGCAAAATGGCAATTGGAATCGTTCCGCAGAACTCATCCGTGATCTACGCAAGAAAGCAGGGTCACAAACGAGTAGCATCATTGATTTGATGCTTGATATTTGTATTATCATGACGGATAGTGCCATCAGCAATCCAACCCCTGAGCCAATTCAAAGTGCCATTGATGAACTGTTTCAACGTCAACATACATCTGCTGCGAATATCCTCTTACAAGATGTTGCCGATGACCAACAACGCTTATTACAATGGCAAATTGCCGAACGCATTAGCTCCCATATGCCAGAAGTGTTATTGTTACGCCCTAATCTATACCGCATCAATACCGCATTACGTCAAATGGCAATGGATGGCTATGCCGTTGATGAAGCGCGCGCATTGCTGAATGAAATTGATAAAACACTCAATCATATTGCCGATGGCGCACTTAATTTATCCTTTTTACGGGATAGCTATCGTGCGATAGTTGATAATTTGACGACACTTAATCCCTTATTACAAACATTTGCTGCTCAACATCAATTATCGACCCGTCGTGTGCCGATCAATGCCTTAGAGCGTGCCTTGAGTGCTGCAATGGCACTCGCAGATAATATGCACGTTATTGGTAAACAAGCGACCCAAACACGCGAAGCCCTCCATGCTTTGGAAGTGAGCCGCACAGTTGATCCGACCAATCCAGTTTGGAATGATGTGAGTGATTTGCTCGAACGTTTATACGAACGCTTACAATCTAGCCAAACCTATGTCCCTGCTGCCGATGGTAGTGATCTCGATGCTTGGCTAACGACCACTCATAATAAATTGCAACCTTTTCAAGATCGTTTGTTTGATGACATGCTCACCAATATGGTTGATGGACTGCAACGCGCCACAAAGGCATGGGAAACCTATCAAGATGTGGTGATTGCAGGGAATCGCTTGGATGCAGTGAATGCTTTAGAACAAGCGATACGATCCGTTAGTACGATTAGCCCTGCCCTAAGCCAGTGGTTTCGACAATTACGGGCTGTTGTTGAAGGTGCAAATTATGTTGAACGTCATGCTTTGCCGGGTGGATTAGGGCGTGCGCTTGCTGATGGTTGGGCAGCCTATGACCGTGGGCGTTTAGCTGAATCTGAGCGTTTGGGTCAGCAAGCCTTTGAAATTGGGCGCAATGAAACAGCACGGGTTGCTGCGAGGCGTTTACAAGATATTAGCCGTTTAACCCGTGATTGGGTTGAGCGCAATGGTGTTACTAGCGCAACACGGTCTCGTGCGAGCTTAGAAGCAACTGAAAGTTTATTTTCAGATCAGGAGAATCAACTCCGTTTTGACTTTGAAGCGCAAATGCCAAGTATTGAAACATATTTAAAAGCGATGAGTCGTGGCTTAGTTGCAACGTTTGCTGAAACAACGACGGCTGGATTACGCACGTTGTACTTTTTCTATGTTTTGCAAGGCACACTAGATGTTCACGATAATTTGCTCACGGATGGCGAATTTTGGCGCGAAGCAGCCGTAAAAACCCTTGAAGGCATCGGTGATAAACATATCGCCACCCGTACTTTGGATGAATATATTGTCCAACGGCGTGATTTAATTGAAGCACAACGCATCTTTTCACACATTAATGGTAAGCATATCTTGCCAGAATTAGCAGCAACCCGTAATTCGCTCGAAAGTAATGCACAAGCACGCGCATTATCCGCAGGCATACAAAGTTTACGCGATCTTGAATTAGCGCTTCGGCATTGGTCGGATGGGGATTTTCGCAATGCAGGTCTTAAATTGGAAGATGCGCTCCGAGGAGCAAGCGAAACGGAATCTGCAAGCAATCTCAATTTAGAAGCCTATCGTGCTTGGTTGCTTGATTTGATGGAACATGCAGCAACCTTGACAGTCCGTGCGCGTGATCTACGCGAAACAATTGAAAGTCGTCCTGCTGCCCCTGAAGATACGATTGCAATGACCCTAAATCAGCAAGTGACCATCACCGAGCAACTAGCAGGGTCAGAAACGGCTGCTACCTTGCGCCAATGGCGTGATACGTACGAGCAATTTACGGCAATTTATGTCGCAGATGAACGGCGCAGTCGTCGCCTTGAACAACTGAATGAATTTTTCCGTGCCTTATTCATCGACCAGCATCCTGTTTACCCGCTATATCGCCATTGGTATTCCGTTTTAGAAGCACAATCTGAATTTGCTGCACCTGAAACCAATGACCCTGTTCCGCGTGAGCAAAGTGAATCTGATGATGTGATTTCCGAGATTGTCTATCGTAATGATGGTGATGTAATTACAGCAGATGTCACACCGCCACGGAGTCGAAATATCGGACAAATTATATTATTTGGTGTAATCTCACTGATCGCTGTGATTATTATTGGGGTGATTGGCATCAATATCCTAGGGGGTAATGACACACCCATTATTGCCCTCACCATTAGTGCAACACCCAATGATGAAACCCAAGTGGCTGTGCTGAATGTGACTGAGACCGAACAGGCTCTACTTGCGTTTTTTGCAAGTGAAACAGCGCTTGCCCTCAACCCTGTGATGACAGCAAGCGATAGTCCAACACGCGATGTAACACCAACTATCATCGCTACTGCTACAAATGAACGCGTACTCGTCATCGAAACTGCATCGCCAACAGTGATACCTAGTGATACACCAACTGCTACCGCCACTAATACACCAACGCCAACGCTCACGCCCAGTTTGACACCGACGACACCACCAGCGACGACAACGCCTCTACCTGAAGGTGGCGTGCGTGGTCGCCAAGATTTGCTAGCCTTATTTAATCGTAGCGACAACCTACCCTTTAATCTCAATACATTTTTTGCAATTGATGGTGGCTATCAACTAGAAACAGATGCCAATAGCACTAGCGATGGTATTCGGATTGTGCCATCAGCAGATTTCTTAAATACATCTTATGGTAATAATGCCCCATCCCGTATCACCAGCATTGAGGCTGATATATCCTTACTGACGTTCAACCCTACCTTACTCAATGATGAAGCGGGCGTTTTCTTCGCCATTAGTCTTGAAAGTGCGCTAGATGGCAATAACATAGGCTTACAAATTAATGCACTCAATAATACGACGATTACCGTTTTTGAAACCCAAAATAACACACTCACGGCACTACGAACCCGTTCTGTAGGGTCAATTGTAGTTCGTTTACGGATTGATCGTAATATTGAAACAGGTGAGGTGTTGCTTTATTTGAATGATGAACAACTTACGCCTGCTATTGATTTCTTTGATGCCGATACACCCATTGTCCCTGTTTTGAGTGTGCGAGATGGTGGAGTCATTATCCGTGTGACTGATTGGCGTATTCGTCTACGCTAAACGTTAACACTTTTTTGTTGGTATCGCGATTACAATGAAGTGTATAAGTTGTAATAATTAGAACCTGTTTGCATAAGATATTTGAGATAATCAGACGCACCGTTATGCGTCCCTACGACCTTTAATAACAGTGAGTTGTAGGGATATCCAATGGGATGTCTAATAGATCGTGACATCACGATTGAATCTCAAAATATGTTTATACCCTTTATGATTTGGGAGCTAGTCGGAAAGTATGCTATTAAGCAGTATTATGAAAAAAAACGATTATACCACCCATAATCATCATATTCTTGTAGTTGAAGATGACCTTTTATTAGGTGGACTTATTACAGAAGCAATAGGGCATTCTTATTCCGTCACACTATTGAATAGTGCTGAAAATGTTCTACAGACACTGAACACGCAATCTATTGACCTCGTGGTTTTAGATTTAATGCTGCCCAATGTCAATGGCTTTGAGCTATTAGATGCAATCCGCGAACAATATAATCCTGATGAACTTATCATCATTATTATGAGTGCAGTTGGACGCGCACAATCTATTGTCAAAGGTTTTGAACACGGCGCAAATGATTACATTGTCAAACCTGCTGAATTATCTGTCATGATGGCACGTATTGACACCCAATTGAAGTTACGCGAGTTACAACTCGAACATAAACGGTATATTGATTACCTTGAACGCGGTGAACAATTACGCAAACAACTTAATCAAATTGCTTCCCATGACCTCAAAAACCCAATTAATAATTTGCGGATTGCTGAAGGCTTACTCCGTGAAGAACTAGCAGGTAACAAGCGTTTATTTACCTTATTGAATACAGTCGATGCCTCGCTCGATATGATGGAGCAAATTGTAGAAGCCTTTCTTGATATGGTCGCTATCCAAACAGATAGTATCAAGTTAAAATCCGAGCCTGTCATCATCCGTGATATTATCAATAACGTATATACACAATACGAACTCGCAGCCTATAAAAAAGAGATTAAGCTGTTGGTGGGTAATACAGATGGCATTATCATCGGTGATGCAGGGCGCGTGATACAAGTTGTCGGTAACCTAATCAGTAACGCGCTTAAATATAGCCCTAAGCAATCGTCTATTACCATTTGGAGCGAGATTAATAATGATAGCATTCGCTTGAATGTCTTAGATTCAGGCGAGGGTATCCCAGAAAATGAGCGCCATCTCCTATTTACTGAATTTGGCAAACTGAGTACCCGTCCAACAGATGGTGAAAATAGTACGGGGCTTGGTTTATGGATTGTAAAGCAATTGATTGAAATGCAAGATGGGCGTGCTGGTGCTGATTTTTCACATCCAGATGGCTCAATTTTTTGGATAGAGATGCCTATCTATAACTTGCCTTAGCGATTTTGTAACCATGTTTGAATACGCTCAATAGCCCGTAAGTTACGATTAAATTCTGCTGTATCAGCCGTTGCTAATTCCACATCTAAGGCGAGAATCCCAATACTATCAACCCAACCGGGGGCTGTGCCTGTTACTTCATAATCTCCGAAGCCTACGCCATACGGATACCCTGATGCTTCGCCATAAATTGCAGCAAGGGCTTCTGAATCTGTTGTATTATCATCACAATTGCCAGCAAAAACACCATTAGCGGCTGCATGATAAAAAATCACTGCTACAGGCTGCACCCTTTGGATAAGACTGCCTAAAGCCGTTGTTTCAGGCTCAGAGAACGCCCTATCGCCTGCATCGACAGGTATATCCCGAAAGACTGCATCAGGTGACCATCCACAGCCCCAATTACGATTAAGATCAACACGATTTGCATTGAAGCGTCCTTCAAGATTGCGTCCGCGTGTTGCCCCATCGGGATTTAAACTGGGAATAATGATGAAACTCATGTTGGGATCAATGGCAGTTGGATTATTTTGAAAATATTGTTGTAATTGCGATAGCAGATCAACCGTATTTGCTTCAAACCCTGCATGAATACCTCCTACCAGCATAATGATATATTGCCCTGTGCCATATCGATAAGCGACCAAATCACGTCCTGCTACCGATTGCCCGAAAATAAATTGAGTGGGCAAGGCAGTTGCTGTTGGCGTAATCGTCGCTTGCATGGTGGGAGTAATGGTATCTGTTGCAAAAACTTGCAAGCGTGCTGTTGCTGTCATTGCTAAAGTTGCTGTACTGGTGGCGGTCATTGTTTGTGATGGAAGCGCTATTACGGTTGGTGATGTTAATACGGGCAATGTTGGCGTAATTGTGGGAAAGCGTACCAATGTTGGCAACGGTTGTGGTGGCGTATTGGTTGATGAACATCCTACGATAAATAACAAGCAGAACAAGCGTATGAAAAAATGAATTTTTGTATGACTCTCACGACATTGGATGCAGAATATCACAATTTGCCTTACAATCTGTATTAATAGTGTATGATTGACGATACGCGTTATCATGCAAATGTTGCTGATAACTGAGTGTATCTTATTTTACCGATAGAGAGGGGATTGGCTAATGGGCAAGTTCAAATCAGTCTGTTTATATACCATGCTTTTAATGGTGATGACGGCTTGTCAATTTCAAGCAAATCAAATGGATAGTCTGCCGACTTTAGTTCAATTCCCTACAGAAACACCGACATCAACAGCAACAGAAACGCTTACATTTACACCAACGCTAACATTAACGCACACACCCACTCAAACAGTCACATCATCACCGACAGCGAGTCATACGGCTACGCATACAGCAACATCAACAGTGACGGCTACCCATACGCCACGCGCAACAGCAACGGCGACACTCACATTTACACCTTCGCCCTCTCCAACGTTAGCTGCATCACTGACACCAATTCCGACACGAACCCCCAATGCACCGATGATTGATGTGTTCCAAGTGAATAATGCAACGGTCAACAATGGTGATCCGATTATACTGCGTTGGGTTGTCCAAGCAGATTCTGCACGGTTAGAGGTGATTGATAATGCAGGCAATGTGCTACAACAATTATCAGTAGGGCTAATCGACGCATACACAACCAATACCCCCCTCACAGGAAATGTTGTCACTTATCGTTTAACGGCTATACGAGGGATTGAAGAAGTTCGCTCGATTATCACAGTGGATATGGGGGGCGCAACTAGCAATTGTAATAATCCTTGGTTCTTTAACAATGTGCCAAGTAGCGCAGGTTGTGCGACGACCTCCACTAATTCCGTATCGCTTGTATTCCAACAATTTGAAAATGGCTTTATGTTCCAGACAAGCGCGAGTAATGCCGTTCGCGTCTGTGGTGTTCAATTTGATCGGAATGTTTATTCCTGCTATACGCCACAACCCTTTATTGGGACACCGCCTGTGACACCACCGACAGGTTTATTAGCACCTGATGCCCTTTTCGCAAACGCGTTCTATACACAATTAGCTACAGGTGGCTTGTGGTACGATATTATTGGTTGGGCAACCGCCCCTGCAATTACAAGCACTGTTCAGCGCCAAACAGGTAGTGATGGACGAACCTATTATCAATTGCCGAATGGTATCTATCCCTTTGATGCGAGTTTAAGTTCTTTCGGGGCATCAACACAAGGGATTGCAACAACACCATAAGACGATAACAAGGGAGTAGCTTTAATACTCCCCATAGGCATCAAGTTAAGAAAAATATGAGACTCAAAGGCACAGAGAAAAAAAGAAAAAGACTATTTTTTTGTGCCAAAATTTCAAACTATTAGCTATTGTTTAGTGAACATCTGCTAAAAAGAACCCATTTATTGGGTTTACAAATAGGCGAGCAGCAGGTTTTGAACCTTCTGTGTTGAATGAAAGCTCTTTTAATCGCTTAACTTGATGCTAATGGAGTAGCTTTAATACTCCCTGCTATAAACCAAGCTCTAACACCCCCATCATTGTGGCTTATCATAAGCTGCATTATCATTCCTATATATCATGATAATTATTCCAGAGATTGATCTTATGCGTAATTTACTAAGCCGTCTGATTGATAATGTAGCCGATTCCACGAGCTTACTGGCAATTGCTACTGCTTTATTGCTGATTATTTTTTATGCAAATACAGCTAATGTCTTACTTTTGGCAGCATTCATCCCATATACTATTTTGGGTGCTGTCGGCATTTATACCAAACAGCAAGCACTCAATGCAGCAAAACAAGAACAATCATCTCATAAGATAGGTTATGATGATGAAGCTACTAATCTTGAATCCATTGAAACCAGTATGAATGTCACAGTTGATGGTTTAGTACGTGCCACCCACGCCATTAATGATGTGACGATTCAGCAATCAAGCAGCGCACAAGAACAAGTCGAAGTCATTGGCACGACTAATACGATGCTGGATACTTTTTTGGAATTATCTGAACAAATTAGCGCCCAAGTTCGCCAAATCACACAATCGGCGCAAGCAGCTACCGAGATTTCTGATAATGGTCAACAAGCCTTAGAACAAACATTGTATAGCATGACAGACATCCGCACACAAGTGGAAGCAATTGGGACAACCATTGTTACGCTTGCAAAACATACCCGTCGAATTGATGACATCATTACCTCCGTGAGTGATATTGCGACACAATCCAACCTCTTAGCCTTGAATGCGTCTATTGAAGCAGCACGCGCAGGTGTGCATGGACGTGGATTCGCGGTGGTTGCTGATGAAGTGCGCGAACTCGCTAGCCAATCAACACAATCTGCAACAGCCGTGCGCTTCATTTTAGGTGAAATCAAGAAATCCATGAAAGATACCGTCGAGGCAACCCAAATTGGGATTCAAAATGTGGATGCAGGCATTATCAAAACACAGGAAGCCAATACGGTTATTGTGCAACTTGCGGAAAATGTCCGTGAATCACGCGATGCCGTTGGGGATATTTACCAAATTATTCGTCAGCAAGCGAATGGCATGGAAGAAATTGCCATTGGTATGGATCGCATCCAACGGATTACACGCCAGAATTTGGCAAGCACACATACCGTTAAAACGGTTTCTTCTAACCTAACACGGCTCGCACAAGATTTACAGATGACGGTTAATCCTACTTAATTTATAGCAAGTTAGCGCTATGCAATAAGATCACCACAAATATCCTACATCATGGAGGATAAGCGTTGAAATATGCGTGAAGGTGAGTTTGGGCAATTTTTCCTCAAGTTGTGGCGCACTATCATCATTGATATAGTCCAAAGTTCCAATAATATCTATCGCTTGTCGAAGCGGTTCATCGGTCTTGAGTGTGCTGAGGCTTTTAATGACCGTATAAAGATCAGAGGGCGGTAACCAAATACTAATTTCCTCATGAGTTGACCCAAATGTAATAACAGATAAGCGTATTGATGCAGTACACATAACAAGATGATTAATTGCCTCATTTTGTGCAGCGATGTTTTCTAACCAACCTGATATGCGAATAGTATTACCTGTCAGGCGACGCGCATAGCGATTTTCTTGCGCCATAATTGTGTCGATTGTAAGTGGGTCATCTTCAAGTTTAATGATTTTCTGGGATGTAATCGTTGCCCGTGTTGTCTGATCGTCTATTGTCGTAGGGGTATAATCAATTTTTGCTTGATAGTGATAGCTGTTGCTAGGTACAAATTCACTCAATTTACCAGCATAAGGAATATCAATGGTGATGGTACTTATCTTGCTCAGTATCGGCACATCATCATCTTTAAGTAGTGTTGCTCTAAATTCGGCATAAAAACAATAAATATACGGTGGATTGGTCATCACACCACGAAACATAAGCTGCATCGTTGGCAAAGGGCGGATGATTGAACGTAATTCAGCAAGGCTGTGGTCAATGAATACCTGCTGTGGATGATTCTCACGCATATCTTGCGAAGATGATACAAAGGCTACTTGTCGTTTGGCGCGTTCAAGCACCATGATATAACCTTCAATATCAATCTCTGTATTGATGAGATCATCCATATTTTCAAGTAGCGTTTCAACCTTCACTACGGTAATCCTTTGTTTATGAATCACTAAAACAGGGTAAGCTGTGCGCGATACCCTGTTAGTAGCATACTATGAAATTAATGGTATCGTATTAGACGATGATACTATTATCGGATGTTGATACAGCTTGTGGCACAACATTTTGAGGATGATAGCTGCCGATTGTATGGTGCAAAAATTGTGTAACCACATCGACAGGCACAGCATAACTGACTTCAGGACCTTGGATCATCGTATTAATACCGACGATTTCTCCTGCTTGGTTGAATAGAGGTCCTCCAGAATGCCCCGGACGCATTTTCATATCCAGTGCAATCCAATCGCGTTTATCAGCGAGTTCAGGTAAATTATTACCTGTGCCGATAACAACCCCTGCTGTGATGGCATCCAAAACACCCCAAGGATGCCCAATTGCTATCAGCCATTGCCCAACCTGCAAGTTTGCCGATGAACCAACTGTAATTGTGGGTAAATCACGCGCTTGAATCGCCAATGCTGCAATATCGAGTGTTGCATCTGCAACGAGGACTGTCGCAGGATAATGATCGCCATTTTGTAGCACGACTTCTAAATCATGGGCTTGGTCATTATTCATAACAACATGGGCATTGGTGATAATTAATCCATCACTATGCCAGATTGTCCCTGCACCAATATTACCTTCTGTGCTTTTGATTTGGACAAGGCTTTGGCGAACATGATACACAGTATCTGCTGCCGCGTTATTGATGTCTTGCCAGATATTCGGCATGATGAATGACTCCAATCATCATTGGTTAGTAAATTAGATAGATGCCAATCAGGATAGATCACTTTCTATCCTGATTGTTGTTGAGGACTGCTTAAAGGGTGTTAGCTACGTTCACCGATAGTGACCGATAGATCGTGGAGTGCGCCACCGCGTACAATCTGTACGGGGATACTTTTCCCAACACGATCACCTGTGAGTAAGCTCAATAATTCATCGAGTTGCTCAGTTGAATTATCATCAACAGCAACCAGAATATCACCCACGAATAAACCTGCATGTGCAGCAGGGCTATCATTTTCGACAGATACAACCAATAAGCCTGTTTCTTGTTCAAGCTCTTGAGCGATTGCATCAGGTAAACGGGCTGCTTGGACACCAACACCTAAATAACCTTGTTTCATTTTGCCATGTTGGCGTAAAGTATTTACAGTGTTGCGAATGGTTGCGACAGGAACAGTGATGCTTGCACCCCGTCCAAAGCCTGATGTATTGATACCATGTACAACACCATCGCCTGAAACTAATGCACCGCCACTAAAACCGGGGTACATCACGACATCGGTTTGGATATATCCATCAACCAGAACTTGTGCCATGCGTCGTCCACCGCGTTTGTGACGGCGACGGCGTTCTTCACGTTCGCCTTGAACAGGGCTACTGACTAATGCGCTGACAACGCCTAATGTTGCTTGCACTTGTTCACCGGGGCGACCCAATGCTAAAACCAGATTGCCCACTTTGAGCGCTTCATCATCCCCCCAATGAGCAGGAGTGAGTTCACCACTGACTTGCAATACTGCAAGATCATTTTGAGGATCGCGCCCAATAAGTTTTGCTTCATGGGTACTACCGTCATTGAGTGTAACGGTAATGTTGTCATCGCGTTCTACAATATGATTGGTCGTGACGATAACACCATCTGCTGACCAAATGATACCTGTAGCGGGTAAGCGTCGCCGCGCATTAACTTGTACGAGTGATGCACCAACAGTTTCTACTGCTTGTGCCATTGCATCTGATAAATCTTTGAGTACGGACATTGTTTGTCTCCTCTTCATCGTTGATACATATCATCTCACAAGCGAGTCAAAAGCGTCATTAGCACAATAGCGAGGACTTGCCTAGCCATTTGGATAGGCAACAAAAAAACGACCCTACTGGATCGCTTTTTTGTGTTTGTGTTAAAACACTTTTTAGAAACCGATTAATTCACTCAGGTCTGCGCGTCCATTCTGTAAGGCACTGATGGCTTGCATCAAGCCAAGCCGATTGTAACGGATTTGCTCATCATCAGCGTTGACCATAACTGTATCAAAAAAGGCTTTGATAGCAGGTACGATTGGCTCAAAAGCGGTCAAGAACGCATCGACATTACTGCTTTTATCAAGTTGCTTGACAGCCGATTGATAGGCATCATAGAGTGCTTTCTCTTCTGCCATTTCGAGCAATTCAGGCTTAACAGTGTGTGCAACCACTTCATTACGTGAAATGCGGACACAACGGGCAAAGTTATCGAGTGTTTCTTCCCAATTATCTTTAATAACCCATTGCTTCAGTTCTTGAACACCAATGTAAGCAGCATATGGATTGCTCGCTTGCTCGGATAATACAGCACGAATGACATCACGGCTTGCATCTAATTCTTCATCGAGCCAGACATCAAGGCGACCACTGATAAATTCTAATAATTGATCGCGTGTAGCTGCTTCAAGGGTAATGGGTTCTGCTTTTGCGACGATTTTAATCGCATCATTCAAATCAACAGATAACTGATTACCGACTAAGATTTGTACAATACCTAAAGCAGCACGTCGTAATCCGAAAGGGTCAGAGGTGCTACGAGGGGCTAATCCAGCAGCAAAGAGACCCACAAGGCTATCAAGTTTGTCGGCAATAGCGAGTAGTGTACCTGCTGGGCTTGCTGGTAAATCACCCCCTGCGCTATTGGGTAACCAATGTTCATAGATTGCATTGGCAACCGCTTCTGACTTACCTTCACGGAGAGCATATTCGCGCCCCATTTTTCCCTGCAAGCTCGTCATTTCTACAACCATTTGCGTTGCAAGGTCGGCTTTAGCCAATTGTGCTGCTTCTTGAGCAATTTTCAGATCATCATCGGCGATGCCTAGCAGTAATGCTAAATCGCTTGTGAGAGCAACTAGGCGATCATTTTTCTCTAACATGCTGCCTAATTTTTCGTGATAGACCAATGTATCTAAACGCGGTAGATAGCTTGCGAGTGGTTTCTTCAAATCTGAATTGAAGAAATAATCAGCATCGCTAAAACGCGCCCGAATAACGTGTTCATTGCCCTTTGTCACTTTGTCGATATGGTCATTATCCCCATTACGAACAGCAATAAAGTAATTGGTCAAATTACCTTTATAATCTTGTAATGCAAAATAGCGTTGATGCTTCCGCATCACAGTGACCAGTACATCGCGTGGGAGTTCGAGATATTTTTCTTCAAATCGTCCAATGAAAGCCATTGGGGATTCGACAAGATTGGTGACTTCATCAAGTAGGGCATCATCGTCAGGGATCGTGCCATCGACTTTTTCAGCCAAACCCGTAATTTGATCGAGAATCACCTCACGGCGTTCATCACGATTCAGGAAGATGTTTTGCTCTGCCATAATGCCAATATACGTACCGGGGTCTTTGACGGCAAATTCTGGTGATCCATCTGGACGTAAACCGCGTGTGGTATTAGAAGCAATAACACCTGCGTATTCAAATGGGATAATGATATTATTGAAGAGTGCCACAATCCAGCGAATCGGACGTGAGAATGCCACACCTGTTGCATTCCAGCGCATGGTTTTATTGAATTTGAGCGCTGCAATTAATTCAGGGAAAGCATCTTGTAGAACTTCGGTAGCAGGTTTCCCCTCAACCTTAACTTGAGCAACGACATACTCACCGCCATCAATTTCCTCCACGCGCAATTCAGATACATCTAAGCCTTTGCTGCGTGCGAACCCTTCGGCTGCTTTGGTTGGTTTACCATCACGGAAAGCTGCAACGGCAGGTGGTCCTTTAGCAACAAATTCATCATCTGGCTGACGAGGCGCGACTTTAACGGCGTTGATAACTAGACGACGCGGTGTCGCAAAAATATGAATCTTTTTGTAGCTCAAGCGCAAATCATCAAACATTTGTGGCGCGAGTTGTCGCAATTGTCCGAGTGCATCGTCAACATCTTGTGCGGGCAATTCTTCAACACCGATTTCAAGCAACACATCACCGACTTCTGTAGACGGTTTAGGGATGACTTTCTTGTAAGTGGGTAGATCAACACCCCATTTTGTCATCATTTTCATCAATGGATGACCGAGTTCTTCACGTTTTTCGATGTAAGCGGTTGCGACACTGCGCGTCATGGCTTGCATACTGCGATAAAAAGCAGCCCGTTCGGTCACACCAATTGCACCGCGTGTATCTAATACATTGAATAAGTGGCTACATTTAAGCACATAATCCAGCGCACTGATGACAGCATCGCCTTCTAGCGCGTTACCGACTTCGCGTTCATACGTATCATAAACTTTCCGCAAGCCTTCGACATTAGCGACTTCAAAATAATAACGTGAATGTTCGACTTCTTCATTGAACATCACATCGTGATAGGTCAACTCATCAAGCCAGCTAATATCCCACGCGCTATTTTTATCTTGGAGTGCTAATAGAATGCGTTCCACCCCATAGGTGATTTCCACCGAGACAGGATCAGTTTCTTTGCCTGCGACTTGTTGGAAATAGGTGAATTGGGTAATTTCTTGACCATCCAACCACACTTCCCAGCCTAAGCCCCATGCCCCCATTGATGGATGTTGCCAATTATCTTCCACAAAGCGAATATCATGCTCTTTAGGGTCAAAACCCAGTGCTTCCAGCGATTGCAAATACAGTTCTTGCGGATTACCGGGGTCTGGCTTGAGAATAACTTGATATTGGTAATATTTTTGCATCCGATTTGGGTTCTCGCCATAACGCCCATCATCAGGGCGCACGCTGGGTTCAACATACGCGACGCGCCAAGGCTCAGGACCCAATGAGCGTAATAATGTCGCAGGATTACTTGTTCCTGCACCGACTTGTACATTGTACGGTTCCCAGATAACACAGCCTTGCGCTGCCCAGAATTCGTGTAATTTTAAGATGGCTTGTTGAAAATTAAGCGGTTGTGCCATAGTTTTTTCCTAGCTTGTGTTGTATTTGGTCAGGTTAGTGATGGCGCGTGTATTATAGAGGGCATTACAAGTATTGACGAGGGATAATAGCCTATTATATTGAGCATTATCATTCAAATGAAGATAAATTAATGGTCTTCATTCTATTCTTAGAGTAAATGAATTATACCAAATGTCAAAATAGAGAAATTTCATCTGAAGTTTTAGAGCAATTTCTTAGAGTGGACAAATGATTACTTATTATAAACAATCTATATGCTTATTTAAAATTCTTGGCGAATCCTGTTTGGTATCATTGTTGATATGGATTATCTGGAAAGACTAGATCATTTATCAATCTAAAATAATTCAGTCCAGCCCATAGCGATTGCTATCTGCTAAGGATAAGGGCAAGATAGTCCGATTGGCTTCAACCCAAGCGAGGGCTTCGGCAATATCGAATAAACGCCAATATTGGATATTGCCACCTTCATTAGCAGTGGCTAATCCGCGTCCATCATCCGTCATGGCAATGATCGCTAAATTGCCAACATCATCAACTTGAAATACTACTGCGCCTGTGGTCGTATCCCAAACCATAACACTACCGTTTACCCCTGCAACCGCTAATTTATTGGCTGATGAGGTATACGCCATATCATTCGCTTGCTCCAAGAAACCCGTCAATTGCTGCACGACCTCGCCTGTGCTGACATCAAGCATATGAAAAATATTATTACGGTCTTGATACACAAAAATACCGTTTTCTCCGAAAAGATGAGCGCGTACAACAAACGATGTCGTCACATTATCAAAAGTGTGGATGATTGTGTTTGCTTGCAAATCATAAATATGCAGTTGTGCATTGATAGTATCGGCATCTTCAACAGTATAAGCAACATAGCGTCCATCTGGGTTGATCGAAATACTACGGATAAATCCATCAAGGGGGATGCGTCCAACTTCGCTCACTGTCTCCAGATCATAGATCACTAATTCGGATGGCTCAAAACTTTCATCCGCAACGAAACGCCCATTTTCGCTTGCGCCCAAAACCCAAAATATATCCAAATTGCCCAGTATGTTGGTATCGCCTGTCACGAGATTCAGCGTACTAATTGTGCCATCATCTGCAATGGTTCGCACTGTATCAGCTATATCACTTAGCAAAATAGGTAATCCAATAATGTTGCTACCCTCTAAGCCAATATATTCATTCATGGTTTGACCCGTGCGAGGATTTATCAAGCTGAGGTTATCAGGTGGTGCCATCCGACGTGTTAACACAGATGACACAATCAAATCTTGCGTATCAGATGTAAAGGCAAGCTCTTGTACAAAATCGGAAATATTGATTTGCCAAATGGCAGCCCCATCTTGGGTATCCCAAATAGTGATACGATTATTACCATACTGAGAAAAAATCAAATAACGTCCGTCAGCACTGATTGCGTTTAGCTCGTAGCTATTATCAAAAGCGGTGATGCGTTGCTTAACACGCCATGTATCTGTATCCCATATAAAATATTCCACATCCGAGCGTCCAAAATTGACATCTTGTTGCTCAGATGCTTTTGATACTAAGGTGTTACCATCTGCTGAAAATTGTACATTGTCGATCAGTAGGGTATGGTCAAGTTTAGTTTCTAGGATAGGGGCGGATGCTTCGTTACTCCAAATCAGCAAACCACGAGTAGCTTCACTCCCCATTGCAACTAGTGTCCCATCAGGAGATACATCATAGCCAATACCATAGATTATGAAGCTACGTAATATCACCTCACCAATTTCTGCTAATACATCAGGATGGATGAGGCTATCATCACGGCTTTCAAGTGTAATGATCTCAAATTCAGTTTCGATACCATCACTATTATCCCGAATAGATAGTGCCGTGTCCGTATCTTGTATGAGATATAGGTCATCATTAATGGTCACTCGTGTGTTCACTTGCATGGGCAATGGCAAAGAATAAGTGTCAGAAAGTGGCACATCGACTGTAAAACGAGGCGCAGGTTGTAAGCCAACTTGTTGCAAGGCAGATTGTACTGGGTTTGGCGGATTATCCAGCATGGTATTGGCATAATATGCACGACTAATCGCTGTTAAGGAGTCGCCTGCATTATTTGCACTAATCGCATCATTGGCAATCAGTAAACTCAGATTTTCATCGGCGCGGCGTGTTGCAAGGAAAAATTGCTGAACGGCAATGACTAAAGCAATGACAGCAATCGCTAATAAGACACTCGTGCCAGCTAATAATGATCGTTGCCGACGCGCTTGTGCTTGGCGACTGGTTAAAATAAATTCAGTGTGGAGCGAGCTTGGTTTAGGGGTCTTGCTTGATGCGGCTGCAAGCCAATTTTCTGCATTGCTAAGTGCTGCGCCCCGTAATAAGAAACCATTATTGCGATTTGCTTGTTTCCAATCAGTTGCGCGTTGGAGTAAAAGCGTATGCTCACGGATGTGATCGTAATCAGCTTCAATCGCACGCGTAAGATGCGCTATCGCTGTATCGAAATCATTGCGTTGCCCTGCATGTGGGATAAAGTACACCCAATTAATCTGTTGAACAAGTCTAGGCAATTTCTCAACATCAAATGCTTGATACACAATCGGTACAATCCGTTTGTTGAGATCAATTGCATATTGGAGTTCTGCAATACAATATTGCGATTCCAAATAATCAGGACTAAGAACAACTAAGAAAGTATGTGCGCCTTCAATACCGCGTTCAATTTCTTTGCTGAAGCTAGCCACTCCGGGTGGTATATCATCCCAATCAACCCAAAGTTGTTTATCTTGTTTTTCGAGAGCAATAACAATTTTTTTAACAAATTCAATATTTTTCCGTCGATATGATACAAAAACATCATTTGTAGTTGCCATTGATGACCCTCTGATTGATTGGATAGTTTAATCATGACATAAAGTATACATCTTGGCAATTTGCGCATAATTTATAAAAATTAGGCAGAATACCGAACATCTTTCTGTGCGGATGAATACGGATATAGAGTGGGTACTGTGTTTGATGTCGAAACAAGATTAGAACGGAATCCTCAAACTGGCGACCTAGACGAAATGGTGCATGCAGTGAATGTTCATTACACCGCTATATGGGGCAGATTGATCTTATTATCTCGGTTCTTCATCAGCGAAATGTGCCTAAATTGGCAACTTATTTTGAGCGACATAAACGGCGCATGCAATATCCTCAATTTCGTGAAGATGGCTTACCCATTGGTTCGGGCACAATTGAAAGTGCTGTCAAACAATTTAAGCAATGCTTGAGTGGGGCAGGCGTGAGGTGGCAACCTGACAATACCAATCGCAGGATTGGCATCCGTTCTGCTATTTTGGGTAATGATTTTGATGCCTTATGGAGCAAGGTTGATTAATTGCCAATAATCTGAAATGCACCCGTGGCTTGTATTAACTTGGAAAGAATACGTTTTCATCATATAGTTATAGATGAGTGCGGTTTCTTATTATTGATCTACTGCTGAAATTTCGAGGTTTCCCTAATGATGGGTAAGCAAATTACCACTGTATTAAGTCTGATTCTTGTTGCCTTACTAACAGGATTAACATCTGCCCAAGCAGTACGGGATTATGCAATTACGTCTGTGGATTACGAACTGATTGAGGATAATCAAGCTGTCATCGTGACAATCGTTGTGGTCAATAATGGTGCAGATGCAACCAGTGATACCAATGTAATTGTTCGCTTATTGGGCGATACGCCGCGCATACTGTTTAGTGATGTCTTATCACAATTAGATTCAGGTATATCACAATCTTTCCAAATTGCGCCACTGCCTATTGATCTATTCCAAGGTGTG
Organism: Phototrophicaceae bacterium; assembly: GCA_049680565.1. Lineage (GTDB taxonomy): Bacteria > Chloroflexota > Anaerolineae > Aggregatilineales > Phototrophicaceae > JAUZRW01. Next base: position 4,496 of record JBAUIA010000111.1, on the reverse strand, counting down.
ACAGATATTGAGTTAGAAATTAGTGTTGGAGTGGATCGCTTTGAATTAGCCAATACACCCTTAGCTGAAGATAATGTTGCCACGCTTACTGTCAATATCCCGAATGCAGGAACAAATACAAGCGACTCAATCACAATCTTTGAACGCGTGGGTGATACCATCATCATCTTTGATGAAGCGTACACACTCGTCGAATTTTCATTGGCTATCTTAGCGTTCATTGGATTTTTGGTATTTTTCTGGATATTTTCAATTATCGTGCGGGCTGTCTTCAAACGTGCGCCACGCTTTGGTGCTTGGCAACCTCCATATGGGGTTACGCCGATGTACGACCAAAATACAATTGAAGGACGGCGCTGGGGCTGGCAACAATTGGCTCAGAATGGCTTACTCTTAGCACCGACTACTGAGGGCAACATTCATCCTGTTAAATTATTAACCAGCATTGATGAAGTCACCCTCCAAAATTGGAAAGTTACAGGGATGCGCTTGAGCCAGTATGATGTCTATGGTCGGATTGCACGCACACAGGTACTCGCTGAGAAGAAATGGGTGCGCCGTATGAACAACGTACTCAAGAAGCGCAGTAGCATTGATGAAGCCAAATTGCAAAAAATGCTGCGCCCCATTGCAGATCGTATGGTGAAGCAATTTACAAAAAATGTCGGTAATAAAACAGCTTTTCTGCCGATTGCTTTTGATATGCGCTGGGAAGGCAAACATGGTGATGTCCGTATCATCTTTGAATTGTATCAATTTGCGGAACGCGCATGGTTTCGCATTGACCAATGGGATCCGATGATGCAAGTTGTATCACAAACCATGCAAGAAAATTATACATTTACGATTCATGGGAAAGATGCTGCTGAAAAAATGCGTGATTTCCGCGAACGCCTCCGTGATGATCTCATTTGGTTGTTACTAGAGAGCTTCCGTATTGAAACTGTCACCCAAGATCAAACAGGGGAACAACCTGCTGTCCGTCAACAATATAATGTGCCAGACACCTTATCGGGGATGGAACCTATTCAAGCCGACGATCAACCAATGCCATCGCAACCGATTGTTTAGGGCATCGTTAGTATGTCATTGATGCCATGACGGGCTGAATCAGGTGGTAGATTGAAATCACCGCGCCGTGTGCCAGAAAAATTCATCTCAATATCATCCATGCAACTTGTATCGAGTGTGGATAGATCATCTAATTGAATATAATCAATCAAAATTGTTTGGGCGCACCCACGATTGCCTGATGAACCATGTCCTCGGCTACTAAATTCTAACAAGATACTATTGGATAATTGCTCACTAACTTGTGCTGCCCATCGTGGTGGCGTGATTGGGTCATATTCACCTGTTATCAACAAGGTCGGAATCGCACTCTGCACAGCTTGATTTTCGCTGATCGGCACATTTGTCGTTGTGAAGGCATCGCATATAGGTGTTAGGTCGCTCACACGGTTGATACTTTGGCTATAGTCCTCAAAATTGGGATACATTGCCCATGCCGTATCAATACTACCTGCTGCTGTAAATGCAAATTCTTCTTGGCACTGTATCGCATAATTCATCCCCAACGCGATGCTATCACGTTGGGCAGTTAACCAACCCACCAGCACTAACCAGACATCAAAATCACCATTTGCTGCTTCATAGATCAGTTGTGGCAAGCGTGGCAGTAACTCACTCACATACAGTAAGCGAAAAATTGATTGTAAAAGCATGTTGCCATCAAAAATAACCCCATCAAATGACTGATTGGTGTAAGGGTTCGGCGCGTTAAAGCGAACGGCGCGTGTATTGAGGGCATCTACTGTGTCAAATAATGTGGTTTCGAGATTCGGATAAGTACGGTTGCATAGCATATCATTTTGACAATGTGTGAAGAGTGTTTCTAAAGCATGGTCAAAATTTGCTGGTAATTCTGTATAGAGATTTGCTTCTAGCGGATAAACAGAATCTAGCACAACCCGACGAAAGCTCGTGGGGTAGTCACGCATGGCAGTTAATGCGAGTTTTGTACCGTAAGAAATTCCCCAAAGGTTTAGTTGCTCATAGCCGAAAGCTGTGCGGATTGCTTCAATATCAGCAGCATTCTGAATCGTCGTATAACCACCCAAATCATGCACAGTCGCTAAGCCTGAGCCACAATCTAACAATGCTTGATTAAGCTGTTGTGTGATGTCCGAGCGCGAGAGCGATTGCCCCTCAAATTCATAATCCAAAAAACTGGTTTGCAAGCCTTGATAAGCGATGCAATCTAAACTCGGATGCGTTGTTCCTGTTCCCCGTTGGTCAAAAATGATAATATCACGGTTGGCAGCGAATAAGGGTTGAAAGCGATTATTGTACGTGAGGTCAAGTGTTGTGAGTGTGCTACCACCCGGTCCACCTTGTAAGAATAGAATAGGATCAGGATGTGGATTGCCTGAAGAATGTCGTAAAATAGCAACCGATAGTGCAATCGTTCGATTATTATCAGTTTCCCGATTTTCTGGCACAGTCAGTGTATAACAATCAATCGCTATATCACGCGGAATCGTAAAACGACAACGGGTAGGGCGTGGTGTTGTGGTCTGCGCTTGAGACCATGTTACGATGAAACTAGCACATATGACTAATAAAAGTATCCGATACCAAGGCATGAATGCGACCCTAAACGTGTATTTTCGCTACTTAGCATGTTATTCTATAGATAATTATAGTGTCAATTAATGACGAAACGATGAAGGAACTCAATCATCATGACAACATCTGATGAGCGTTACCCTGCGGATCATATTGTATTAGATGGCTTAGATGCGCTCAAAGTTTATTTTGATCCTATGCGCCAAAAAATAATCCATCAAATGATTAAACAACCGAAGACTGTGCAACAAATTGCTGAGATTCTTGATGTGCCATTTACGCGCTTGTATTACCATATTAATTTGCTGGAAAAACATAATATTATTCATGTTGTAGAAACACGCGCGATGTCGGGTGCTGTGGAAGAAAAATATTATCAAGTAGCAGCTTATCAATTTATTGTACCGCGAAATATGCTCAGTTTTAGCCATCCTGAACATGAAGCAAGCCTCAATGTGTTCTTATCCGCCATGTTAGGTGAAACTGCCGATGATATTCGCCATAGTGTCCAGACAGGACGCATTGATATGGAGCGTGAAACCCCTGACCCTGACTCTTTATTGCTACGACGTGGTTTAATTCGGATGTCACGCGAGAAAATATCAGATTTTCACGGAGAGTTACTTGATCTTATTAAACGCTATCAATCCGAACCTTACACAGATGATGATTCGTATTATGGCTTAACGATTGCAGTCTATCCATCAGCCTTTCTTGATAATAACAGCGATGATAGCAAATAATTCCTATACGGAATTAACATCGTCAGCAACAAGTATCAGGTATAATGAATGTTATAAGATGATAAATGCACATCAATGCAATTCAGTTTGTAAGGCATAATTGATTATGGACGACTTTGTACAACTCATCCAACAGGCGCAATCCAAAGATGCACATGCTCGGCGTGATGCCTTCGATGCCTTGATGCCACAATTCCAGAAAATGGCATTTTATGTCGCCTATAATCGCTTACAAGATGTGCATGTTGCGGAAGATGTCGTACAAGAGGCTTTTTTGACAGCCTACTTAAAACTCGATCAACTGCGTGACCCTCAAGCCTTTGCAGGTTGGCTCAAGCAAATTGTACTCAGCCATTGTGATCGTTATATTCGCGGTAAAAAGCCTCAATTAGAACCCATTGATGCACGTTATGATCTTGCTACCGATAACCCTAGCCCTGAAGCCATGGTCGAAGAAGTGGAAATGCACAATCAAGTTCTCTATGCGATTGAATCCTTACCTGAGCATGAACGGGCTGTAACTGAAGGGTTTTATATGCAAGGGGAATCACAAAAAGAATTGGCTGCACGCCTCAAAGTACCTGTGACGACGGTCAAGAAACGGCTACAATATGCGCGTGAGCATCTACGCTTGATGATTGGTGATCTGAATGCGGTTGTTGATGAAGCGATTGCGCGTGTTATTCAAGCCAATCAACCGACACCAGAGCCACAACCACAACCTGTCTATATTTATAGTCGTTCGTCTGATACGCCAATAGATGATGGCTACTAAATCAGATGACAGATGACACTAAACGACCCAAAATGGTTGATTACAAATCAATGAACTTGGTCTATCAAAAACCACTCAAGCCTATCCCCAATTATACTTTATCGACCATCTGCCCTGCATGTGGACATGATACATTTAAACTCGCGTGTAAAGTTCGCTGCCCGAAATGCAATTTCATGTGGGATTGTTCTGAACTATAGATTTGCTAAATTCCTCATTCATTGCCAACGACCTTACTACGCCGTTCCATCATGACAGTATTGCGCCAAATGCCATCGAGTTGTGCAATCCGTTCCCGATAACCGACCATCCGAAAACCAAATTTCTGATGCAAGGCAATACTTGCTGTA
>JBAUIA010000110.1:0-2701 GCA_049680565.1 Phototrophicaceae bacterium | reverse complement strand
CAAACATATATCTTTGCTGTTGGACAAGTATCAGGTCAAAGTGAGTTGGTCGTATCTGAAATAATCCAAATAGGGACTGAAGATTCAAATCAAGTGGCTGATACGCTAAGCCTCGGTTTCTTGTCGGTGTCACCAGTAATAGCGTCAGATAGCTCGTTGATAAATATGATTGAGGATGGCGGTTCAATCACTTTAAATTGGTTGGGTATGCGCACGATTGGCTATAGGGCAGTTGCACCAGTTTCTTTTTACTACGAAGATACAGCAGGCAATATTACCCTCATCGGACAAGATAATGATGATAGCAATGGCATAAGCATCACTTGGCAAACGCCACCAAATGTAACAGGCAGAGTTTATGCTGAAGGCTTATTTATGACCACACAGTATGATCTCTTTCGTCGTGTCGTTATCATAAATGGCGGTCAAATCCAGTCTTTGGTAGAAGATTAATTACACTAATTCAAATAGAGAGGTATCCCATGTTCAATCGAACAACCTTACTCGTACTCTTTTTACTTTGTATATATCCGATAAATCTCACGCAGGCACAAGATACTGATTGCCCGAGACCTGACACATGGACAGGTACTTATATTGTGCAAGCAGGTGATAACTTGTTCAGAATAGCACGAAATAATAATGTTAATCTTCAGACACTTGCTGAAGCGAACTGTATTTCAAATATACGATCTATTTCGGTTGGGCAAGTATTATATTTGCCATCAGGGACGAGTTCTATTAACGGCTTTGTTGCGCTAACATTGTATAACTTACCAGCTGATAGTGTGATGATTTGTAATGCTGATGCCATTCAGATTATGACAACAGAAGTAGCAACAGGGGATGTCGAGCAAGATTTACGCACGACACTCAATTTGTTTTTCAGCGATCAATATCGTACTAATTCAGGTAGCGGATTAATCAATACATGGGCAAGTTTTAATATCAATGTCGATTCAGTTCAGGTTGAAAATGGCGTTGCAACCATCGCTCTGAGCGGTGATTTTATGATGATTGGTTTTTGTACGGATGCAGCTTACAGCCAACAACTCAGACACAATATATTAATGTATCCAGAAATTGAGAGCGCAAATGTGACGATGAATGGGCAAAATTTAGTAGCTATGCTTGATGCTTCTGGACTATCCACACAATATAAAAGACCAACTAATCCCGACCTCTGTCCGATTCCGCTCGGTTGGCAACCTTATGTAATACCTGCGCAAACGAACCTTTTCCGCATTGCAAGGGATGTTGGCAGGCACTATACCCTATTAGCTGACCGTAACTGTTTAGCTGATGCGTCTAGTATTCAAGCTGGCAATACGCTCTATTTGCCTCAATTACCTGAACAAAACTAGATGCAAATGAAGCCATATCAGAGTTTCGTCAATTCTAAAAATAAGTTGCGATTCTTAGCGTTAATAATGATTAGCATTATTAGCGCTTGTACAAATCAAGTAACCGCACTGCCCACTATTCAAGCAGAGCAAGTGATTATGAATAACGCAAACTCATATTACACAGGGATTGTCCTTGAGTCTGAAATTGAGCAATTAAATTCAGATGATTTAGATTTAGCAGAAATCATCAGTGAAATTGATGATATTAGAGCATTACCACAAGCGATTATTTATGACAATGTAGCACTCAATCTGATTATTTTTGAGTGTCATATCAATTATCACTCAGGTAGTCGTATTGCCTCTTATATGCGCTATCGTATTTGTAGTATAGAAAACGATTCTAGTCCAAATATTATTGCTGAAGGAATTTATGAAACATCAATCCTACCTAACGAAGAATGGATTGCTTTGGTAGGGAGTCAAGCTCCGTTTCATGACTGTGAACATCAAATATACATTATGCGACCTGATGAAATAATTCTATATCCACTCATTGATGAATCTGTATATGCTCATCAAAGATTTTGCGGAATCAATGATACAGAGTGGCGTATTGATGAAGATAATATTTATGATTTGTCATTTTCTGCGTGGACAGGCTCAGACTATCCATATCATCAGCTTATATTCGATACTGAAAACATGATCGCAAGTCTCAGGCTCAATGATGGTAGTCTCTTTGAATATAACTTATTGCAAAGTCATTGAACGCAACAGTTAGTAAGTTTCTAAACGGAGGTAAAAGTATAGATGAAGCATCGAATAACGCTTGTTACATACATAATTATTCTCTCAATCGCTTCAATAGCATTTAGATTGAATAGCAGTACATTCGGCTCAGTGTTTACAGATAATCCAATAGAAACAGACGACATATGCGAAATTCAATTGGGTGGTCATAGCATTCATGACCAAATCCAAATTACAAACTCGCCACGAACTGACATTCATAATCCTATCGGTAGTTTAGGTAGACCAACAGGCTGTATAGAGTGTCCACTTACAAGTATGGAGGTGGTAGGCATCATGGTGATGCCACAATCACAGTGTCAAGCAGATGGGCGCACTTGTGGGATTTGGTATCGGGTCTCTTGGCAAGAATATCCTGATAGTATATCTGTTTTAGGTTGGGTTTCTGATACAGATGAAGACATCATATTAGCTGGTAATTGTGAAAGCATAACGATGCCGTTTTCATCAACTTATTTGGATGGTGAACCTTCTGTACCAGAGTAGATGAAACAACTTTGCTCAAAAGATTAGTGCAGACTTGAGGGCGAAGAAAAGAATGT
>JBAUIA010000109.1:0-7227 GCA_049680565.1 Phototrophicaceae bacterium | reverse complement strand
GCTTAATCTTTTAACAACCAATCCCAATCCATGCTGGCGGTATGCGTAATAGACTCATCAATGCTAAAAGGCAGTGAATCTAATGGGATAGTCTTTTTTGCAAAAGCTAATCCTGCTTCTAATGCGCCTTCAACTAGTCCACTATTGGTTGGCGCTGTCTCCGAAACAATAAAGTCGAGTTTGCCGTTCCAATCATCACCAAGATTGATCTTAAAACCATAATTAGGATGACGGGTTTGCGCTGTGCGGTCTGCTTGGTTGGCGGTGAAATCTTCTGTACTCCAATCTTGTAGATACGTTGCTTTTGGATTCAGCGCCGCGTCGCCATACAATGCCCCAAGTTGATTGAGTGCCATTTCAATCAATGAATCACGCCCAATTTGTAAACGATGTTCGGCGCTGATGCCTACGAATCCAAATAAGCTGAATATATCGCCAATATGGGGTGACGCATCATGAATTTCTGCCAGAGGACCGCGCCGACTAATCGCTGTGCCACATAAGCCATTTTCACGCCAAAATGCTTTATCATAAACAGCGAAAAATTTCGCATGACCTGCCATCCATGTTGGGGTTTGTGCGAGTATCTGATGGACATCTGATGGTAAATTTGGCGAAAAATTTAATTCTGAGGCAAGGCGTAAAGGTATCGCTACGGCAACTTGTTCCGCTTGAATCTGTACTGTACCTGTTGGGTGTGTGACATCAACTTGTACACCTTCTCCATTGCGCAAAATACCTGTGACGGTATGCTCAAGCAGGCGTTGTGACGCTGGAATTTCCGCTACAATCGCATTCACAAGTTGGCTCATCCCACCTGCAATTCGCCGTGACCCAAACATAGGAGATCGCATCGGTGATTGGGTAATCGTGCCATGTGCATCTTCAATTAAGACCGCCCCATTGCTGTATTGTTCGTAATAAGAAATACCAAAATGAGTCAGTAAACGATCAATCAGAGGCTGTCCTTCCCAAAACCAAGATGGACCCATATCACAATCTGCACCATCTTGCTGAATAGTGAATGCGCGTCCACCAAAGCGATTGCGTGCTTCCAATAGCACAACACCCACACCTGCTTGGCTAAGTTGCCATGTTGCGATTAATCCACTCAATCCACCGCCGATAATGACTACTTTTGCTTGCATAAAATGATGTCTTTCATAGAATGTATTGTTTGATGCTGTTTAGAAGATTGGGTGATGATTGATCTTACGTGTTTTTAAAGCGAGGGATATAATTTATTCAGAATAGATTGTTATAAAAATTAAGATGTACAAGGATATGAACCTAATGCCAATTGTAACCGTCGTTCTTTAATACGCTCAGGTGCATTTAACTGTAAGAGAAAGACTGTAACCCGTCCATTATCTGTTTGTGGAACGATGCGAATACCATCAATTTTGAAATGTTGCTCCCATTCTTGCCTATGCGTTGTACTGATATATGTTCGGCTCATGAATTTGCTTTTAATTTGAGCTTTGCCTTAACTTTAATTAGTGTCAGCAAATGATCAATTTGTCTGAATTCTTCCATTTCCGCTTGTTCTGTATTAGATAACATCCCATCACGATTCTTCTGGAGTAAATCATGTGCTTGTTTCTGCAATTCATCAGGTAGCTGATACGTTGCGATTTCTTCCAATGAAGGGGCTGATCCTAAAAAATCAGTCACAATGTCTGATACGCTTGGTGCTGGTATATTTTGCATCTTATATCTCCTTCATATTTATACTAATTATATCATTATCTTTTATATATGTTGCAAAACACACGAAATTCAATTCCGACTCACACAAGTCTAATTCAATTCTTGTATGGTTGTAATCAAATTTGTGCTACACTTTCCTATAATTAGAGTCATAATGAAGAGTTTGGGGTTTCATGGCAACACAAATACTACTCATTCGTCATGCAATTAATGAATATGTCGCTACAGGTAAATTAGCAGGTCGCCTTGATGGCGTTCATCTTAATGATGATGGCAAATTACAAGCCAAAGCACTCGGCGCACGCTTGGCAGATGCTCCGCTAAATCATATTTATCATAGTGCTTTAGACCGCACCCAAGAAACTGCCGAAGCGATTCATGCCCATCATCCAGCGATTCCGTTAGACATTAATGACGGCATTCTCGAAGTGGATTATGGCGATTGGCAAGATATGAAAATTAATGACCTCCGCAAACGTAAAATGTGGGAAGTCATCCAAGAATACCCAACACGCGCTTATTTCCCGAATGGAGAAAGTATGCGTGCTGTCCAAAATCGGGTCATTGATGAGATTGAATCCTTAGTCAATAAACACCCGAATCAGATGATTGCACTTGTTTTTCATGCTGATCTTATCAAGATGACCGTTGCCCATTATTTAGGGGTTCATCTCGATAATTTCCAACGGATTGTTATTTCACCTGCATCAATTAGTACACTCGTCCTTGGGCATAGCCGACCCTTTGTTGGTAATGTCAATGATACTGCACACATCCAAGAGCTAGACCGTCAAAAGAAGGAAGAACAAGAAAATGGCAAAAACAGTGCTTGAACTTAATCCAGTAGAATTTATCACCATTGGCACAATCGGTCCCAAAGGGCAGCGTATGTTCCATCTACAAGCAGGGCATGATGGCAAGATTGTCTCGTTCAACATCGAAAAAGAGCAAGCATGGGCGCTGAGTGAAGCCATCGAAGAATTTATTGATGAGCTTGATGAACGCCTTGATGAAAATACCGAAGTTGAAATGGCATCGCTCGATATGGATCTCCGCGAACCGATTCGCCCGATGTTCCGTGTGGCACAAATGGGACTCGCCTTTGATGAAGAGAGTGAATATATTATCCTCATCGCGGAAGAATTTGTCGGCGAAGACCAAGAATCGGATGTGGTACGCATGTGGTGTAGTCGTGAGCAAATGTATGCACTCAGTATCCAAGCAATGGATATGGTCGAATCAGGTCGCCCGAGTGCGCGTCAAAATGGACGGATTCTCTATTACTGGCAATAGACCTCGCTTGCAGAAGTACGATAAATAATCTTTAGGGGCGTGGTACGCCGCGTCCGATAAATCGCTAAGTATCATAGTAATAATGTCAATAATAACGTGTTTAATTGGGATACGATGATGACCGCTAAACCAACAATTTATACAGCACTTGACCTCGAAGCACCCATTGAACTCAGTTATGATACCGTTTATGATGCAATCCTTGATGGCGAAGTCGATGCCGAACATGGCATGATGAGTTGGGGATCAAATTATACCTTTCTCGTGACGATTAGCCACGACGATGACAAATTTCTAGGTATTTATAAGCCCCGTATGGGTGAACGCCCCTTATGGGATTTCCCTGATGGCACACTCTGCCAACGCGAAACGGCATCGTTTGTTGTATCCGATATGCTCGCTTGGCACATCGTACCCCCAACCATCTTGCGTGACGGACCACGAGGCTTAGGCTCAGTGCAAGCCTTCATCAATCATGATCCCAATGTGCATTACTTCACATTTAATCAAGATGACGATGATGCACCACTGCTACCACAATTACAAAAAATGGCTATTTTCGATGCGATTGTGAATAATGCAGATCGCAAAGGTGGGCATTGCTTATTGGATGAAAGTGGCAAAATTTGGGGTATCGATCACGGCTTAACCTTTCACCCATCTAATAAATTGCGGACAGTCATTTGGGATTTTGCAGGTCAAAGCATTGATGCGCCAATTATGGAAGACTTACAGGCACTATGTTCCAAACTAGATGATGCCCAAGACCCCCATACGCAACAACTCATTGAACTCCTGAATCGTAGTGAATTAGCAACCATGCGGACACGTTTAGAGCGCCTTATTCAAAATGGCACATTCCCGATGCCCGGTTCAGGTCCTAATCGCCCTTGGCCTGCTGTGTAATTAAGCTGGGATTTTCTCTCCTTAATTTAGCATACTCTTAAAGTGGATTTCATTATGGCTTGCTAATCGGCTAATATAATACCGTTTAGCATAATCATGCTGCTCACTCGTTCACCCTTAGGGAAGAGGATGTTTAAATGATGTTACGCAGAGTATTAATTTTAGCAACAACCCTCATATTAATTGCATTAAGTGTTTTTGTGATTACTGCTCAAGATGATACGCTTGTCACCCTGACAATTCTCCATACTAACGATACACACTCACACCACGAAGGCGATAGCGATGGGGGTGGTGCTGCACGTATGGCAACTGTCATTAACCAAGTGCGCGCAGAAGAAGACAATGTTATTTTATTGGATGGTGGTGACCGCTTCACAGGGACATTGTTCCATACCGTTTACCTTGGGCAAGATAATGTTCGCATTATGAATCTCATGGAATACGATGCAATGGCACTCGGAAATCATGAATTTGATAATGGTGATGAAGTGCTTGCTGACTTTGTAAACGGGGTTAATTTCCCTGTTCTGGCTGCCAATATTGATTTCAGCGCTAGCCCAATCTTGTCAGATATTGGCATCGAACAATATACTATCGTTGATGTTAACGGCGTTCAAGTGGGTGTAATTGGTTTAACAACCCCCGATACCCCAGAAATTGCAAACCCCGGTGTTGACCTTGTTTTCAGTGATGATCTTGTAACTATTGCTAATACACTCGCTGCCGAACTTACCGAACAAGGTGTTAATATTATCGTGTTGCTCACCCATACAGGCATTAATACCGATTTTGTGATTGCACCACAACTCGAAAATATTGATGTGTTCGTTGGTGGTCATAGTCACTCATTACTCAGTAACCAAAATGCACCAGCCGTCGCTGAATACCCTGTGGTTTTCACGAACGAAACCACCGAAGATATTGTGCTGTATGTGCAAGCACAAGAACATTATAACTATTTGGGTCGTCTTGATCTTCAATTTACGGTTGACGGTGTCGCTGATGATTGGGATGGCGATACTATTTTCCTCAGCCCTTATATCACCCCTGACCCAATTATGGAATTTGTAGTCGCAGAATTAGCAGAACCTATTGCTGCAATCCGTGCAGAACCCGCAGGTGCGACCAGTGAAGTTGTTCTTGTTGGTGATCGCCGTATTTGCCGTGTTGAAGAATGTAATCTCGGTAATTTAATTGCCGATGCACAACGCGCCCATACAGGCACAGATGTAGCAATTATGAATGCGGGTGGTATCCGCCGTGATTTGCCTGCTACAGATTTAACACTCGGTGATGTGCTCGAAGTACAGCCATTTGGCAACCTCGTTTCTACAATGGATGTTACAGGTGCAGTTCTGCTTCAAGCCATTGAAAACGGTATTTCTGGTATCACTGTTGGCGAAGGTGGGATTGTTTCCCGCGATGGTGCATCAGGTCGTTTCCCACAAGTATCAGGCATGCGCTTTAGTTATGATCCTAATTTAGAAGTCGGTAATCGTGTGACATCTATCGAAATTCAGCAAGAAGATGGTAGTTTTGCGCCACTTGATCCAGAAGCAACCTATAGCTTGACTGTTCCAAATTTTGTTGCAGGTGGTGGTGATGGCTACACAATGCTAACTGCGGAAGGTAGCAATGTTTATCTCTTTGGTAGCGTGGATTGGGAAGTTACCCGTGATTACATGCAAGAAATCAGTCCAATCGGTGCTGATGATGGTATTCAAGTGGATGCAGAAGCACCACGCATCCAACTCGAAAATGCGGAACTCGCCCCAATCGAATAAATCGTGATTTAGATTACTGCTCCAATATAGGCTCGTAACGATAAGCAATTATGGTTATGAGCCTTATCCTCAATCCGCTAATGTCTTAATTTTATAAAATAGCTACTTGGTTTCTCAGCTATAAATCATCTTCTTTTGCTATGATTATCTTATTATCATGCTACGCTACTTAAAACTTAGGGATACTCAAATGCGCGTTAGACTATATAAATTTTGGGAACAACTTACGGGTTCGTTTTGGTTTGTTCCGACATTTATGGTGATAGCAGCCATTTTATTAGCAGCTTTGACCTTACAGATTGACCACCTCGATATTAAATTTGCGACCTCTGAATTTCCTTGGATTTATTCAGGTAGCCCAGATGGCGCACGCGCAATTTTATCGACGATTGCGTCATCTATGATTTCAGTTGCAGGTTTAACCTTTTCCATTACGATGGTTACGCTATCGCTTGCGTCATCGCAACTGGGTCCTCGCTTACTGAATAACTTCATGCGTGATTTTGGTAATCAAATTGTATTAGGGACATTCATTTCAGTCTTTACCTATTGCTTGCTTGTGCTGAGGTCGATTCGTAGCTTAGATGAATTATCCTTTGTGCCCCATGTATCACTCACATTAGCAATTGGTTTAGCGATTATCAGCTTAGGTGTATTGATCTATTTCTTCCATCATGTTTCAATGATGATCCAAGCACAAAATTTAATTGCTAAAGTCGGCGATGAAATGCAATCATACATCGAGACATTGCTCAAAGATGATGATTACACCCCTTATGAACACCAATTACGGTCAGAAGATGATATTCCAGACAATTTTGAGGATGCGTCGCTCGTTGTTAATGCAAAAACAAGCGGGTTTTTGCAAGCCGTTAATTATCAAGGCATTATCGAAATATGCAACGAGAATGACCTGCTCATCAAAGTGGTTCACCGTCCCGGCGATTTTGTCGTTGTCGGTAATCCAATTATGCTGGTTTATTTGGATGCTGACACATTAGATGATGATATAAGCGATCAACTTCATGACACAATGACCTATGGGGCAGTGCGCCTCATGTTGCAAGACCTTGAATTTTCTGTCGATCAATTGGTTGAAATTGCCGTGAGAGCGCTGTCCCCCGGTATCAATGATCCGTTTACAGCAATTGCTTGCCTCGATCAATTCAGTTTGAATTTATCGCAGCTTGCAAAAGAAGGCTTACCATCAGGTTATCACTATGATGATAATACCACGCTACGGATCATCACAGATGCGGTGAAATTTGATGGTATTGTGGATGCTGCTTTTAATCAAATTCGTCAATATGGCAAAACTGATGTTGCGGTCATCACACGGATGTTAGAAGTTCTCACAACCATCGTATCGCAATCAAAATCGGATGCACAACGCCGACCATTGATTCGCCAAGCGACAATGATTAAAAATACGAGTGAGCGTGTCATCAAGGAAGAAAACGATCTTGATGACATCTTACGACGCTATCATAATCTTATGGAAATCGTTGATAGCTCTGACTAAGAACTACTT
>JBAUIA010000108.1:0-7906 GCA_049680565.1 Phototrophicaceae bacterium | reverse complement strand
GTCTTAATGCTATTTTTTACTGAAAACTCCTCCCCAATGCGTTCGCAAGCTCTCTGCTGGAGAGGGGACTCCCGAAGCTCTCTTTCTCCATGACGAGGCACGAGGAAAATGGGGATAGGGGTTGAATCGCTAAAATTTTAGACTCTTAATTCTTATCTTGATGCGTGAGGATCATATATCTGCCTCATGAATTTTTATAAACGTGTTTATCGTAGGATTGATGAATCAATCATCTAAATGTGGCGGATGACCCAAATTTTTAATCGGCAAGCGCTGTAAGGACGTTTTTAGAAATTCTGTTATTTCTGCTTCCGCCATGATGTCAGCTTCAGCTTCAGCAATCGTATTAATTTCAATGAGAACCTCGGCAAGGGCTTCTTGCACCGTTTCTTTGATGATTGCTTTAAGCTCACCAAGGGTTAAATCGGTAATTTTTAGTTCGTCCATGGTATGTGTGCGAGTGACAATACGGCATAAAAGCGTATTCGACCCGACTCCTTCTAGTTGTTTAGTGTGATAATTCAAGTCTACCGTCGATTAATTAAAATTACCTAATAGAATACTAAGGTCTTGCAACATTCACACCAAGTCTTGATGGTTTATGTGATAAATCGGCTCAGATTGTTTGAAAAATGTGATGTTTCTTAATACTGTCTCATAGGCGTTACAGCTAACATTACGTATAATAATCATATCAATTAGGGATACGTGACGCTTCCTGTATTCAAGCTGTCTTTAGCATGACCTAATTTCAAAAGATTGCATATTACGCTACATGGTAGATAATGAACTGCATTAAGTCATCGACAACGCTTGTCGAGTGAAAGCAGAGTAGATTTACATGGCAACAACACAACAAGGTGAACAATGTCAGAGTCGCTATTATTACGTGGGTGCAACCATTGATGATCGCTATAAATTAAGCGATTTCATCGGCGTAGGCGGTATGGCATGTGTATATCGTGCCAAAGAGATGGGCGCACCGCATGATTTTGCGATTAAATTTCTCAAAGATGAGTTCCATAATCGGGATTATCTGGTGGCTTATTTTGAAGAAGAAGCCACGAGTATGCGTAATCTCGCACATCCTAATATTGTGCGATTCTATCGCTTTGTGAATCATGCTAACTATAGCTACATTGTGATGGATTATGTGGATGGCTTCGCATTATCCGATGTGCTGAAATTATCCGATGCGAAAAACACCAGAATGCCATTGGATGAAGTCATGCGTGTGATTATCCAAGTGGCGCGGGCATTGGATACCATTCATCGTGAATCATTTGTGCATCGTGATATTAAACCCAGTAACGTATTGATTGACCGCCAAACAGGCAAAGCCTTCCTCACTGATTTAGGCATTACCAGCACCCAAGGTGCAAAAATTGAGGGCGCAGGCACTATTGCTTATATGGCACCTGAGCAATCCAAAACATGGACAGCCGATCAACGGTCTGATATTTATGCGTATGGTATTCTGCTCTACGAGATGTTGGCAGGTAAGCGCCCCTTTAATGTTAAAGCTGGCTTATATGGCGCGGAAGCAGAAGCGGATATGCTGCGGAAGCATCAAGAAGCGCCTGTGCCTAATGTGACTGATTTGCGCTCAGATTTACCGCGTGAACTCAATAAAATTATTGCGAAAGCCATGGCAAAAAACCCTGATGACCGCTATCAATCCGTCATTGAATTTGCCCAAGATACGCATAAAGCACTTAAGGGCAAATTATCGGCTGATCTACAAGATTTTTCGACAGTACAGCATCGGCAAATTGATGTTCCTATGCTACCAGCGCTCGCACCAGCAAATGAGTCACAGAATTTACTACGTCTGATTGCGCTAATCGGCATTGCTGCGATTGTTCTAGGAGGGTTGCTGACCTTTGGTGTTTTCTTTAGTGATAACGTAGCATTACCATTCATCAATACGGCGACTGCCACACGCCGACCTGCAAGCGCTACACCCATTGCAACTTTCACGCCAACAGCTAATCCAATTGAGCAACAGCAATCTGAATTTGTATTTCTCACGGGGGTTGATGCCCTTGCTGAACCCGTTGATACGGCATCCTCACAGATTACATCGCTTGAGGGAGATGTGTTTAATTATTTACGTGTTGGCATGGTGACTGATTTTCGTGTTCTGGTGCAAATTGCTGATACCAATCGTGCGACCCGTTACGGGATTGTGTTCCGTATGCAAGATACACAAAATTATGAAGCCTTTATCGTCAATGCTGCAACGAACGCATGGCAAATATGGACGGTTGTTGATGGCGCTACCAGTATCCAGCGAGAAGGAAACCTCACGAGTGCGCCGAATCAATTAATGCTTGCAGGTGTGGGCAATTTCTTTGAAATTCGTAGCGATGAGCAAATTATCACTTACCAATCGGATCGATATCCGCAAGGCAGTTTAGCAATTTATGTTGAAGATAGCTTAATAGAACTCGATGCCTTAGAGGTGAGTCTATTAGGACAAGCTGCGCGTGATGCCCAGACCATGACCCCGACACCCTCGTTAGGATTAGCTGATCCCTTACGCTTCATCCGTGCGGATATTGCAGCTTTAATTGCAACCAATATCCAATTGGATACGGCTATTGATTGCCCTATTTATATTGAAATTTATGACAGCTTAGACCGTCATCTGGATAATGATAATATGATTGTGCGCGATGCTGCGCGTGATGCGATTATGAGTGGTGCAGTCATTTATCAACGCTGCTTGATTGAAAGCCCAAATGGTATTTTAGATTTTGCAGAATTTATCCAAGATTATAGTGATTGGGAACTCAGCTTGAATAGCTTGCAACAAGACTTATCTGAATGAATGCTGCTATAATCATGATCTCATAAAACTGGTATGCGAGTTACATGCTCAAATGATGAGCAAGTGCTACAATAGAAAGACTATTAGATAAATAAGCCAATCACGGAGTAAGCCTTATGCCTCGTTGGGACTCCTTCGCACAGTTCTTGCAAGAAGTGAATCAACTTAGTAATAATGTGAGTCGTCAACAATTAGTGACTGAATTATTGCGCGAACGCCCTCGCTTTCCTTGGATTGAAGGCAATATGGCGACTTTCGTTCATCAAAGTGAAACTGCTGAGAGTGTCGCAATCAATTTGGATATTATCCAAAGCGACCCACCCTTTGAACCTATGCAACAACTCGACGGCACAGACCTATGGTACGTACAACGACGTTTTCAGCCTGATGATCTACTGGATTATCTGATTGTGGTGGATGATCCAATGACACCGCTTCGCAATGATCCTCATTTGCCTGATCGCATCGCTAGTTGGCAATCGGATGAGTTGAATCCTAATGTGGTTAGTAACGGCAGCTTGCGCGTCAGTGTGCTGAGTATGCCACAAGCCCGTCCGTTCCCGAATTGGGGGTCAATGGCAGGTGTACCGCATGGCAATGTGCGTGAGCATGATTTTACCAGCATTCAAATGGGTTTCACCAATCGTCGCCTTTGGATTTATACCCCACCGGGTTATGAAGATGAACCCAATCGAGAATATCCATTACTCGTCTTGCTAGATGGGCAATGGATGGTCGGTCCTGTACAAGTGCCGTTTATCGCCGATGCCTTAATTAAGCATGGACGCATGGAGCCAATTGTTATCGCTATGAGTGAAAGTGGTGGTGCAGGGCAACGGATGCGCGATTACGTCAGTAATGATAAGCAATATGCTTCTATCCTGACGGAACTTGTGCCATTACTACAAAAAGAATATCGCATTGATGCTACTAATCTTGGCATTGGTGGTGCAGGGGTCGGCGCAATTGCAGCTTCACACGCAGCGCTCAAGAATGCCGCCGTATTCAGCCATTTGATTATGCTATCGCCACCGTTAGGCAAAGGTCAAATGCAACAACAATTGGTCGAGTATGCGGATCGTTTTGAGAATGCACGCCTATTACCTCAGCATATCTTCCAATCGGTTGGACGCTATGAATTACAAACACGCTTCTATAAACCGGGTTTAGCATTAGCAGGGATTTTGGAACGGCGACAAGCACAACGCGGTGATCTTAATTATAAATTTACAGAAATCGGTAGCGGACATGGCTTGGCAGCCTTCCGTAGCATCATGCCAGAAGCACTGGCGCATATTTTCCCCGGTCACAAATTTGTCGGCTAAATAATCTAGGGACAAGGTGTATGCCTTGTCCCGATTACGATAGTGTATTAATTCATAGGTGCAATCCAGTACGTTGAGCCTTCACCTTCGGCTGTCCAGCCAAATTCACCCTCGTAATTAATTGGATACCAGCGTCGCCCGTCCATACCGCACAGGCTATCGCCAAGTACAGTAAACTGGCTATCAGCAGGTAAGCTACCAATGATGGTCGTACCTGTCACATCAGGACCATCGCGCAATACATTGGGAATGCCCGCGAGAACAATGCCGATTTGACCGCGTGATAAACGCGGAGGTAATGGACAATCATTGATAAGAGGCGATTGTACTAAACGCAATAACCATGCCTCACTGCCATCCGCAGCGCCTTCCGCAGTCCACCCTGAAAAACCACCCTCGCCTGCAATCTGCCACCAACGCAAGCCATCGGCACAAACAGGTCCATCCATAACACTAACCAACGCACCTGCATAGAGCGATACAATATAATCAGCGCTAATTGATGCGCCATTGCGCACATTATTAGGAACACCTGCTTGTACGGTGATAAGATCACCAAGCGTAAAGGGAATGGGTAAATCACAAGCAATGCTCCCTGTTGCTGGATTTGGTGCAATGGGTGTTGGAATCCTTGCGCCAGTTCTGCCTGTTGTCAGCCATTGCATCGGTGTCCATACGGCATTAGATGCTTCGATATTATAGAAAGGCGTATGTATATCAAACTGTAGAATTCTGCTAAACGTACCGTCACCATCTATTCGTCGATAATTCACGCCTAGTGTGTCAATTGTGATAAGCGCGCTACCATCAGGCGATAAAGCAGGAATTGCGTTAGTAAGACCATAGGTATAATAATCAAGATCGGTTACTGTGCCATTTCCTGCAACCACTGTCCAACCGATTCTGCGCTCTGTAGCATCGTAGAAAGGTGTTAAAGTTGCGTTGCTTCCGTTGCGTGGCAGCAGATATGGCGCATCGGATAAGATAACTTGAGACTTGCCGATTGGGTCTAATAATGACCATGTATTATCACTATAGAGAATAGCAATTTGCGCCAGTGAATCATGCTCTACCCACATATAATCTACAGCAAAACGACTATTTTGGGAGAAAGGCGCATCATCGGCATACAGTATAAATTGGGAGCTGTTACCCGTTATTGGATCAATCACATATAATTGTGTTTCTGCATTACCTGATTCAACAAACGTAAAAATGCTGTAGCTGATACCTACCGCACCCCAGTCAATGCGCGGTAGTCGTAAACCAGCATCTTGAAAACCTAAGTTGATGCTCGCAACATCACGCAGACTGTCATCCGCAAAATTGTAAATCATCAACCGCGCACCAAAGGTTTGATTGGTATCTGCATTGCGATATTCCACCCACGCGAGTTCATCACCTGTAGGCGACCATACTGGAACACCACGTTTAATGGGAAAACCATCCCCTTGATTGACAATTTGGGTGAAATCACCTGTTGCGGTATCCATCACCCAAATATTATTGGTCGGTGTCCCAACATAGATAAGATAGCTCAATTCTGAGCGAGGATCACCCCCTTGCTGAACGGCTTCGCGGGCAACTGAGGCATAAGCAATTTTGCGCCCATCAGGTGATAAAACAGGATTGCCATTAAAGCCCCACTCGGTTAATTGCTCGGCTACCCCATTGGGCGACCAAGACCATATATCCCCATCTACCGTAACATATAAGTCCATTTCTGATTGCGCTGCAACAGGTATCCATGACACAAGCAGCAGCATCGTGAGTGTTATCAATCCTAAGAAAGTATTCTTCACAATTGTTCCCTTTTATCTTGTTCGTTCTATCATCTATGACACGGATACTGATGAAATGGTTCGGGATTTTTACATCTTTTTATGGTCTGCCAAGACAATCACCAATTCTCAACCTGATAATTGACGAGAATTTTCGTCGGGTTGATTGTTTGTCGGGCGAGGTTTGCAAATATTTGAGGTAGATCCGTATGCGGAATTGTCAGATCAAAAATAAGGTCAGCCAGCAGATTGCCTGATGCGATCATTTGCCAGAACCAAATAGCATGGCGCTGATAATCCCAACCATCACTACTGGCGGTGATCGTAAGTTCTCGTTGATGGAAATGAGGTGATAAGGTTAAGGCTTCGCGGTTGCCATCACTCAATACACATATGCGTCCATGCTGTGTCATCTTAGCTTGCATCACTGCAAAAACGTCATTTGAGCTACTACACTCAATGCCAATATCAAAATCTGCTTGCCATGTTTGGGCTTCTGCGGGATGTACCGCAACATTTGCGCCCAGTTCGATTGCTTTTTCACATCGTTCTGCATCAATTTCAAGGACATGGATGGACTGCACGCCATATTGTTTGAGCAACCATACGGTCATCAAGCCAATTGCGCCTGCCCCTGTTACCAGAACGCGTTCATCAGGCTGAATATGGAGTTTACGAACGCCTTTGGCAACATCGCAGGTTAGAATAGCAAGCAGCGCAGTTGGTGGTGGCACACGCGATGGTACAAGAATGACATCTTGTAAGGGCAAAATAGCATGGGTGCGATGTCCATAATGCGCGAGGACTTTTTCGCCAATGAGTTGTTCTGGCACTTGTTGCCCAACACTGGTGATACGTCCGTAACTTTCGTAGCCTGTCATTTTAGGATAGCTACTTGTCTCGGCAGATCGTGCAGTGCCGAGATATTGCGGTAACTCTGTGCCAATGCTGACCGCCCCTGCGATACTTTCAATTACAAGGTGATGAGGATCAACTAAAGGCAGCATATCTTCTGACCAATTGAGGGTATGCGGTCCGTAGAGCATCAATGAGCGTGCCAATAATGAGCGTCTGCGTGTTCGCATCAGTCCACCAATTCACCCCGTGCGATTAATTGAACACGTCCCCCGACATGCACATCAATGACACCTGTTTTTTGATCTTCTTGGGCTTTGAGCAGTAACAAAGATGGGCGTTTGATTGAATACCCTTGCTCTACCCGTACATCAACCGTATTTGAGCCAAAATATTGATATTTTGCCATCCAACCTGCAAAACATCCATTGGCTGAACCCGTGGCAGGGTCTTCGGGGACACCATGTAAATGGACAAAAGCGCGTGCATGAATCTGATTCACATCGTGCAGCGCTTCAGGGCAAAATACAAAGAGCGCATCGGCATTTAGTTGACGATCCGTCCTATTTAATAAGTGCTTAAAGGCTTCTAAATTGACCTCAGCGCGTTGGACAGATGCCAGTGTTTTGATGGGCACCATGATGAAAGCTGTGCCTGTGCTAACCTCCTGAATTGGAAACTGTGCGTCAATCTCATCAGGGAGCAAATTGAGAATATCTGCAATCGCATTAACATCGTATACTGTCCCGAATGTTGGGGCTTTTTGTTGCATCCACAACACGCCATCTGCACCAAAGGTTACAGGGATTTGTCCGACTTTCTCATTGAGGATAACCGTATCGACCTCCTCTTGGATAATTTCTTCACGGACGATAAAAGCAGTCCCAAGTGTCGGATGTCCCGCAAATTCAAATTCGACTTCTGGTGTAAAAATGCGTGTATCGTAGCCACCGTTCGTGGGTGTATCACTCGTGATGAAAGTGGTTTCGCTATAATTCATCTCTTGCGCCCAACGGTGCATCATCGCTGTGCTGGGATTGCCCCGTATCACCGCCAATTGATTACCTGCCAGTTTCTCTTCTGCAAATACATCCAAGATGTAGAATTTCATG
>JBAUIA010000107.1:0-13042 GCA_049680565.1 Phototrophicaceae bacterium | reverse complement strand
TGGTGTCCAATTGCCAACTGAAATCGGCGATGTCACAGGCTTACCAAAATTAATCAATGCGTTACGCAGTGCTGGCTATGATGATGAGGCATTACATAAATTAGCCTATCAAAATTGGATACGCATCTTACGTCAAACATGGCGATAAACCAACTAATTCACGCTCAACTATAAAAATTTTCATTAGCAACGCAACAGATATTTTTATAAAGTTGAGTATATCTCAGACATTATCATTATTATGGTAAAGTAACAATATCTGTACCTGACTCAGTATTCAATAAGATTAATCCATCAGCTTGCCATTGATACACTTGAATCGTCACTTGCAAGCCATCGAGTGGCATCGCTAAATCATGTGGATCATAGATGACCTGCCCTATTTGCCAAGTTGAGGTGGATTGCGTGCCAAACTGGGGTTGAATATCTTCTTGGGCGAGGACTTGCCCTGCGTCATCAAACACCTTAATAGAAATCGTATAATCAATGCTTAAATCGGTATCGGTTTGCCACCAGAGATCAATCAAACCGTCGGAATGAATAACGGCATTTTGTAAGATGATGCCATTTTCATAACGGATGATGGATTGCTCAGGGATGCGGTCAAAGCGCAAAATTTCGAGTTGATTACCTTGATAGAGGAACTCACGACGCATGGTGAGGGTATGCCCTGTCGCACGTAATTTAACCTCAGCATCTGAACGGTCAATCCAACGTGCTAACCAAACCGTATCGTAGCTATCAGCAAAGCCTAATAAGCCACTTTCGTAGGTTTCGGGGGTATCTTTGAGCCATTGCCAAACCGATGCACGCGCAACCGATGCAGGGATACGCGATGGCAGATAATAATCTAAGGTGTAATCACCACCGCCAAATTCAGTAATAATCGCTTGATTATCACTGACAAATTCGGTTAATTGATCGGTATAAAGTTCCCAAGGCAACTTCGGACGATACACATCCACGATAAACACGCCATACAACACAATCACGATAATCAATACCCAACGCGCCAAATCATCTACATTAGCTAAACCATAAGCAGTCACAATCACAATTGGAATTGTAATTTGCGTCAGGCGATAATCAAATAAGACAGGCAACCATAGATTAAGGAAAAACGCCAACATCAACGGCACACTAATCCACAAAATTAACAAGCCTACCATGCTAAATTGGGGTCGATGCACCTTATACCCCGAAACTGTGCGCTCAAGCACCAGCAAGCCGAGAGCAAATAGTGCCAACATCAATGCCCATTGGTCAGTCAGCCATGATAAGCGAAAATACCACAACGTCCCTAAATTCGATTGATAAGCAGGGACAACATCGCCAGCGAATTTACCAATTTGTTGCGCGATAATCACAAACCAAACCCATGGTAAAAATATCAAGGCAGATACAATCAATAAGCCAATGGTGATGATGCGTTGTCGTCCGCGTAAGAAGCATAAAGCATGGAAGCCCAGCGAAATCGGTGTGAACACACCAATGTAATGTGTAAATAGAATCAGCAAGGTATGCACAACAAATAGCATCGCATCAAGCCGATTATTGGTACGAATCCAGCGCAAATAATACAACACACTGAACGTCACCCAAATGCCATGAAAGGTATACGAACGGGCTTCTTGGGCAACCATCACTTCAAGGTCAGAAAGCGCAAATAATAGAACAGCAATCAGGGGGATAATGGTGCTATATGGATGGGGTCGATGCCGTAAGATTTCACGCGTGATCGCAACCAGCCCTGCCATTGCGACCATCCCTGATAAAACAGATGGCAGCCGTAAACTAAATTCGCTCGTGCCAGCTAGCCATGACCAGCCCGTAATCATCATAAAATAGAGCGGTGGATGCACATCCGCAGCAATGGTTTGCCAGAATGTATCGCTTTGTGTTGCGATATACGTGAAGGCTTCATCTGCCCAGATGCTTTGAACATCAAGGTAAATCATCCGCGTGAAAAATCCAAATAACAGAATCGCAATCAGGATTGGGAGTTGTTGCGTGGCGCGCATTTTGAGTTTTGGCATAAATATCGTTTACCATCTGCTGAAATCGTGTGCTGATTATCGCCAATTTACGCAGATTGTTTAGGGGCAAGTTTTTTCGTGATTACAATAATCAAGTTATAACTTGCAATCAGACGCGAGAGGTCATCATAGCTGTAGCCGATCTCATGCAAGTACATTAAATATTCTGAAATCAACTACAATCAAAAAATTATCCTGTATAGCTGATGCGGTAAATGGTATCGGCAGCATCATCGGATACCAGCAATGAGCCATCAGGCATCGCCATAAATGTGACTACAAGTAGTTATCTTTCGATGTATACCGACCACTATCTAGCCTACCTTGCCTTACTGGCTGACTACTTACATTAGGTCATGCTATAAATTGCTAAATTCTTTGCAACAGAACCCTAGTTTTTACCACTATCACCATCTAATAACATAACGTTATATTTATATGTGATAACAAAAATGTAATGTGACAAACCATATTATGAGTGTATAATTGTCACAAGCGCATTAAATGAAGTGGGGTTTCATGATATATATTTCGTATCATTACGAAAATATAAATGGAGCTATAAGTCTATTAAAACTTTTCTCGTTTCATCCTCATTTGAAATGGGATCGTTTAAATATAGCCCCTGATTGTAATTGGGAAGATTCAAAACAATCTTTGCAATCACAAGTAGATGCTGCAATTATCATATTGACAGCACAATATGTTGATTCGTCAGCTTGTATTGGCGAATTGCGAAATCTAGCCAATCTAGATATACCACTTATTGGCATCATTCTCGATGATTTTGACTTTCGTGCTATAGTTAATGTTGCTAGTTTTACCGAAATTTTTGACAGACGCAAATTTCACTCAGATCAGCAATTCTTCGATACCTTTTATTCTCTCTTAGCTGAACTTAATCTCATGACTGATACCCTACTTACGTCAGAACGTATCCAATATGGGAATACCTTAATCGCACAGTTAGAACTTGATCTACAGGCAAAGTCAATTGTGCGGTTTATTAATTATTCACAAGAAACTACCGATGTAATAAGAAATCAACCTCGTGGTTATCCACTACAACTTCTCACAAAAGCAAATTTTGAGCTACTTATCGACCAAGAAATACTTATCATTGAAGACCTATTATCCTTCAAAAGTATTCAACCCTATATTTTAATCCATGGCGAATCTAGCCAAGAATTATCAATATTAGTTCAAATGTTATGCTTGCTATCTGCTCACGCTTATAGAAATAGTGAAGATCAAACATTACCTATTTATCTCGATACAGCAACAATAAATGTAAACGGCTCAGTTAAAGATTGGATATGTGATACATGGTCGCTTGAATATGATTGTAATGGCTGGCTCGATCAAAAACCGATTTGTCTATTTGTTGACCTTGAAAATCTTAATGAGATAGACAGCGCAACAATACTCGATAAGGTTTCAGAATTTTGCCTAGCCTCTGAAAATCGTTCTTTTGTAGCATGTACATCGTCACTGAGTACAACAATGATTGATAAATCATATATGGTGATTGTTAAGTCACCGACATTAACACAAGGTCAACTCCCTAATCTAACTAGCACATTCCTACCGAATATAGACTTACTGCCCTTAATTGATTTTCGATCAACTGTGTTTAACGATATTACATGGTCATATGATGAAGTTTCTATTCTCATAGAATATGCTTCCTTCAATCAGGAAAAATTTCAAGCGAATCAGATACCGAAGCACATTGTTGGGCATGTTCTCTATCGTCGGTGGACTACAATCCTCGCTGATATTGACTTGCCATTATCATTTGATGAATTTTTTAATGCTATCCAATTTTTAGCATGGCATATGATTTTCAATGATTATCCAAACACAATCGACCAAACAGAAGTAGTCAATTTACTAGGAGATTCGGCATTCGTTGAATTAGGCGTTGAATTAGGTATTTTAAGGGTTGGTCAGGATTGTATTCGCTTTATGTCACACGTCGTGCAGAGTCATTTGAGTGCATATCTTTTGCTCACAGACGGGATTTACAAGCACATTACAAAACCTGCATTCAACGCACAAGGTAGACGAATCCCATCAAAATGGGATGATTCTTTGCTTGCGACCTTCAATATTGTTGAATCGGAGCAATACGATGAAATTGTTGAGATCATTGATGATATTGATCCCTTTATTGCACTTGAATTTACATCGCAGAATAATCAACTATTTTCAAAATATATGTTTGAGCTTATTCAGAAGATTTTTGACATTCAGCGCAAGAATAATAACGTATTACAATCTGTTATTTCAACAATATCTGCAATTCCTCAACATTATGAAGTTGCAAAATGCATTATCTTATTGATACGTCAATCATCTATTAGCGATCAGCAGCAATTACATTTAATTCTGAGAGAAATTCCATATGCTGTTCCAGAGCATGTTATTCAAAATATACATGACCTTGATCGCAACTTTGAAGATGCGCGTGTTGAATTATTACAACAAGAACGATATGACGACTGGACTATCTACCTTGCATCATTAATAGAACATACCAATCCTCGTATCCAACGCAATGCTATATTTTTTGCAGGTGGGCACGGCGATCTTGCTTTATTGCCTTGTTTAATTTCGCTAATCAAACACGAATCATTGAGTGTTGTTAAAGTTACAATTCAAGCAATCTATAATATACAAGCTAATTCACACTCGTTACAGCATATTATCAGTAATCTTCAAGAGCGACATTTACACATTGATTTGCTATCGACAATTTTTGACAAATGGGAACTTACATTTGCAACCTTTTTGTTACGCATGTTGACCATTGAATCATCTAATATACTTAATGAATTTTGTCAGGCTCTCAGTCATCTTGATAACTTTCAGATTATTCAAATTACGCAACAAAATCTGAATGATCTATCGACCATGAACTTGCATACACCCCTTAACAATGCAGATGTCGATCCTATATCAAAATTTAGAAATCTATTGCATCGTCAGTTAGAACAAATAGAAGATAAATTACATATTGAAGCAATTTTGGTAGAAATTGATGAAAAGATGAAAAAAATATCACACGCTACCGATGATTTCACTGAGACTCCATCGGTTCACAAAAGAACAAAATTATTATTGAATAAGACAACAGTTGATAATGAGCCTTCTGATACCGAGCCAGATATTATCCCAGATGAAATTCTGCAATTACTTGACGATGATGATTGGCTTAAACGTTATGGGGCTGTGCAACAGCTTGCTAAATATAATAACTCTCAAGTGATTGGTCTATTAGGTGATATTGCACTCAACGATGAAGATGCTCAGGTACAGGTAGGTGCCCTAGAAGCGCTTAGCACTATCAAATCAGATCAAGATATTACGCACATATTTATGAAATGCCTTGTTGATTCAGAACCATCTGTAATTGATGAAGCAACTGATTATTTCAAAAAACAACTCGTTATTGACACACATTACATTATTTTATTATTGAATAATTCTGACGTAAACACGGTTAATGCTGCGATTGAGATATTGTCTGTTCATAAAGATGAAACAGCCATCGATACCTTACGTCAATTACAAGAAGATGATCGCAAAGCATGGCTTGATGAATGGACAATAGGCGAACGGGCAAAACAACTGTTACTCGAACTAGAAGGACATACGACAACAGTATTGTTGCCTGATGAACATAATGCACGAGAAGAAGCTAACATTTTAAAACATGCACCACCTTCCGATGAAGATACTTCATCAAAAGGCAAATATAGTTATGAGCAAAAAATTCAAATAACGCTGATTGCTCTTAAAAAAGATGATTGGGAGCTATCGCAAAAGGCAGCACGTTATTTACGCAAATTAGCAGAAAAAATGGCTCATACCAAAAACACAAATGTTATTAACATGCTCGAAAATAGTTTGACAGATACCAATTGGACGGTTCGATGGGCAGTTGTAGAAGCGCTAGCATGGATTAAATCACCAACTTCAGTTGATAAGATTGTGAAGCGACTACAAGACGAAAATTGGATGGTGCAAGTAGCTGCAACACGTACGCTTGTAGAATTACAAGCATATGAAAAAGCGCCTGATATTGCCACCCTTTTACATCAATCGAATACGGCTGTCGCAGAAACCGCAGCAGAAGCACTAGGAACACTCAAAAATCCAATCGTATTTAATGATTTAACATCGGCATTATCATCTAAAGATGAGTTTGTACGATTAGCATCAATTTCTGCGATGCATCATATCTCAGCCGAGCAAGCACGCAACCATCTTATGCAATTGTTGACAGATTCATATCATCATATTCGTTGGTTTGCAATTAAAGAACTTAGTGAAAACCCACCTACAGAGGCAATAAAATTATTTGCAAATTTATTATTAGATCAATCTGGTATTGCTTGGGAACAGCATAGCATTAGTGATTATGCACTCATCGCACTCAATAATCTAAACACACCAGAGAGTCGACGATTTGTTCAACAATGGCAAGCAAACTCAGACGAAAGTCGGTGAAATCAATGGAAATCTTTATCAGTTACGCAAGAGTCGATAAACCAGTCTGCATTCAAATTGTAAATGTATTGGCTGCTCATAATGTTTGGTATGACCAAAGATTGTACGCTGGGCAACATTGGTGGCGTGAGATTGTACGCCGACTCGAATGGTGTGATGTATTTATTTATCTTTTATCAAAAGATTCTATTAAGTCACCGTATTGTCAAAAAGAGTTAGAAATTGCTAAAAGATTAGATAAGACAATTCTGCCAATTTTGATTGAAAAAACGGTAACATTGCCCGATCATCTCGATGAATTACACTACATTGATATGGTAGAAAGCCTTGATGCAGATAACGTCAGCATGTTGCATAACTCGATCTTAGCTGCATCACCAGGAACTGATGGTAAGTCTCAAACGAAAGTGCGTACTGCTCGTAAACCTAAGACAGAAGAATTTCACATACCTGTCGAACAATCAGGTGATATGATAAGTAAGGCTGCCAATGCATTTGAAAGTGGTAATTACGATCAAGCAATTTTATTGTTTAAGCAAGCACAAGCTAAAGGATTTAAGTCACGCTTCATCAATATAGAAAAGATGCTAGATGCTGCTGAGCAAGCACTAGAAAAACAAACCAGATTACGCGAAACTGAACGTGAGTATCAGCAGATTGTAAAGCTGTTCCAATATCAGTCAATGCATGAATTTGCCTGTGATGCCTTTAGACAATTTAGTACAGTTTATCCCAACTATGATCCGCAAAACTTATATCAATATTGCGCCGTTGACGACACAGAACCAACAATTGAAGTATCAATCTTGCGTAGTGAAATTTTGCCCATGCTTCATTGGTGCGAAGTTCCAGAAGGTCGTGTGCAATTGCCGAACATGCAAACCTATAATAATCACATCGGCGAAAAAACAATACGTGTTCCTACGTTTTTGATATCTAAATACCCTGTCACTAATCAGCAATTCAATGAATTTATGATCGCAAGTGATGGCTATAGCAACCCTCGTTGGTGGCAAGCATCAGATTATATAATGGCATGGTTTGAAGATCATCCAGTTCCTTTGGAATCACGTTATGAGGGCGATAATCGTCCAAGAGAAAATGTTAGTTGGTATGAAGCTATTGCATTCACACGTTGGCTGAGCCACAACACAAATTTAAATATTACCTTGCCTCGTATTGCACAATGGCAACGCGCGGCACAAGGGGATGACAACCGCTTTTATCCTTGGGGCAATATCTTCAATGAAGGATACTGTAACACCCATGAGAGCATGATCAAATCTACAACAATTGTCTCGCAATATGAGGAAGGAGTTAGTCCATTTGGTGTCTACGATATGTCTGGGAATGTTTGGGAATGGTGCGCAGATAAAATCGCACTTGATGAAAGCTCAACAGACTATAAACGAGCCGTTTTAGGGGGCAGTTTTGTTAGTCCTGCTGATCGCGCGCAAATCTCTTTTCGCTATTTCTTGAAACCAGAAGTTAGATATTCATCCATCGGTTTCCGTCTTGTATGTTTGCCAAATAAGACCAACCTCACATTATCATAGGAAGAAAAACAATGACTGAAAAAGACAATAACGACGATTTTAAAGGTGGATTACACATTGATGTTGAAACAATTTCATCAGGTGGTCATGTGCAATTTGCAGGACGAGATTCCGTCATCAATGTGAATACAGGGGGAGATGTCTCACAATCAACACAAAATACCATTACAGTTGGTGGGATACAAACAACGCCACAAGCACGCGAAAAAATGGTTGAACGCATCGAAGTTGTGGAAGAAAAAGTCGAAGCTGAACCTATTAATGAAGAAACAAAAGAAGAAGTACGTCATTATATAGCAATAATCAAGAAATTAATGCTTAGCAAGCAAAAGCCTAACCTCAACATATTGATTAGTTCTGTCAAATCCCTAGCAAAAGTTGGTCCCTTTACAATGGGTGTTTTGGCAGATTTATTTGGCGAACCGCTTGCAACAGAAATCATCAAAGAATTAGGACCATCTGCTATAGGATTTTTCAAAGCCTTCCAATCTAAATTCGGTGCTTAATGATTTAATGGCGACATACGCTCATATGTCATGTCGCTTCATACGCCTATCGAGCCTTGGTGCATTTAATTTTTCTTTGAAACATTTAAGATAATATTAATTATACTTACATTAATCGAGTATTATGATGACAAGTCTTTCTGAAATACCTAAATCAAATATATCTGCCACTGATAATGTGAAATCACAACCTACGAAGATTAAATCGCTAGCGACATGGCGTGATGCCATCAAAGAAAACTGGCAAACTCTAAAAACAGAATCAGAAAATACTAAGCTAGCATCAGTCTATCATCAGCTTGTATATATAGCTCTCAAACCCATCTTACCAAGTAACAAATCAGATTTAAAACAGCTCATTAATATTTTACAAAAAACACCTTATTGCCAAGCACTAGCAACCCTCATCAAGACTATTTACGAGCATGAGTCATTCTCAATTGATGTTAAACAACTCATTGAACAAAACCTCAATCGTATTGATCTATCCCAAGATGAGCAATTAGGACTTGATTGGATCATAGCAACAACGGGTGTTTTAGCAGGTTTTGAAATTAAATCACCCACAACGAAAAAATTCATGCAACATTTGCAGGATGATTTGTTAGATATTGAAGGCACATCACCTGTCCGTGTTCAAGCACGCATGGTTTCCGCAGGGCAGAATGTAATATTTGCAGGACGAGATGTTCATTTCATGCAACAGAGCTATCAAGGTGATAAAGTTGCATTATACTCTTATCTATCTAAAGTCCGTACAGAATGGAATATGCCGGCAACAAATATTCACCCTAGAGCCGATATTCAATCCCATTTTTCCTTACATGAACTTTATACACCGCCTGATGTCTGGTCGAACATGACAGAATATTCTAAAGTCAGCAAAAACCAGCTTACCGAACTACGCTTTGATGCAATTGAAAAAGACCACAAAGATGCTCGTCGTCCTGTACTCGAAGCAGTTGCTGAAAACCCATACATCGTGATTACAGGTGGTGCAGGAACAGGTAAGAGTTCATTATGCCATTTTATCCTCACAGCATTGGCTTATGCTTGTGATCCTAATGCAGAGAAGAACGAGGGTGTTGATGGCTTGAAGCTTCTCGGTCCAGCGTGGGTACATCATGAATTTCTACCCATTTACGTGAGTTTACGCGATTTTGCGAATCATTCTAAAATTTTTCCCAAAACGCTCAAAACTGCGAAAGCACAATCACTCTTAACTTATATCAAAACCCATGAAGATGACTTTGGGGAGTATATTGAAGCATTCTTAACACAAACTAATGTGAAAACACACGGTACATTGCTCATTCTTGATGGCTTGGATGAAGTATATGATGAAAAGCATCGTGTGATCCTACGGCAGATTATCGAAAATTGGGCGGATCGGTTTAAGAGTTGTCGTATTTTACTAACTAGTCGTACCTATGCATATCGTCATGATGCCGCTTGGCGTTTATCAGAACGATTCAAATCCGTTGAGTTAGCACCATTTACATGGCGACAGATTAAATTCTATGTACAGTACTGGTATCAAGCTGCTTCCCAAAGTAGACCTAGTACTTTTGGAGGTGCCAAGGTCGCATCTCAACAAGCAAAAGTTATGGCTAATGATCTTATTAAAAGTATCATTGAAAATAAATCAATATGGCCTTTAGCACGCCAACCCTTGCTACTTGCTTTGTTGACACTCATCCACGAAGACTACAAGCATCTTCCTAGTAAACGGGCTGATCTCTATGAAAATACTGTCGATTTATTGGATCGTTGGAATATTCCATCTTCTGCGGATACATTGCATGAAAAACTAGCAGGATTAAATCTGGAAGGGATGAGAGCAGCACTCAAGCATATTGCCTTTGATTTGCAATCGCAGCAAAAATCATTTGAAAAATATCCCTCAATAATTGAACGCTCTCAACTGCTGGATAAGCTCATGACACAACAATTATATGGTGAAGGTCTAGGCGCAAAAATCGAAGATGTCTTGGATTATCTAGCAACACGTAATGGAATTGTCGTGTCGGATATGCTGGGGTATTATCGCTTCCCTCATCTGAGCTTTCAGGAGTATTTAGCTGCTTGTGCGTTAATTGAATTTTATGATGAATGCCCAATGCCTGAACATCTACAACAACCCCATAAAGATGGATGGCAATTCCCTGAAAATATTGTTGCATTATTACGTGATGAACCATTCAGATGGCGACAAGTAGCCATTTTCACAGGGTCAATCATCGCCGCAGATAAAGGACAAGATTTGCGCTGGCAATTAATTAGTGAACTACTCCCTGAAACACTTGGTGAAACCATCTCTGAAGCCGATTTACATAGTATTGCTATTGCCGCCGAAATCTGGTCAGAAAGCTGGCTAAAGCCTCGCAAACGATTACATAAAACTGTTCAAAACCAACTAAAAAAATACCTAACAGCTATCGAAAGCGATGAGCGTTTAGATGCCCCTGAACGTATAAAAACCATTGAAGTCTTAGCAAAATTATCGACAGATGTCGAAGACTATTGAGGTCGCTGAAATAATTAATTTATATGGCGAATTAATGGCATACAGATAAGTTACATGTAAAACTCGCCTAGTACACAACCACAGAAATATGTAGGAAATAAGGTAAACTAACGTGAATTTTGTTTAAGAGAATAAGCAATTTTTTGAGCCATATAATCTAAAATAGTGAGTTTTTAGTCCTTAGTCTTTAGCGGTTCACTAAAGACTAAAAGCTAAGAACTTTCTATTCAAATAACGCTACGAGATGACATAATTTCAATCTCTGTGTTATCCAAAACTGACATTATCATACGAACATCTGTACCATCATAAACAACATGAATGCCTCTCAGCACTCAGCACTTTCTTTTATGTTAATCTGTAGCCGATCTCATGCAAGTACATTAAATATTCTGAAATCGACTACAATCAAAAAATTATCCTGTATAGCTGATGCGGTAAATAGTATCGGCAGCATCATCGGATACCAGCAATGAGCCATCAGGCATCACCAGTACATCCACAGGGCGACCCCACGATTGACCTGTTTCCTCATTCAGCCAGCCTTCCGCGAAAGGTTCATATGATGTAACTTCATTGGCTTCATTAACGGTTGCCAACATAATACGATACCCAATCGGTGTACTGCGATTCCAACTGCCGTGTTCCGCAATGAAAATCTGATTTTGGTAGCTCTCAGGGAAGCTATCGCCTGTATAGAAGCGCATCCCCAAAGCAGCACCATGTGGCGTTAAAGGTTGTGCAGGTGGCGTAAATTCATCACAACTGCGCGCATCCCCAAAATTGGGGTCAGGGATTGTTCCAGCATGGCAATACGGGAAGCCCATATGTAAGCCTTGTTCGGGTGCATAATGCAAGGTATCAGGCGGAATATCATCGCCCATAAGATCGCGTCCATTATTGGTGAACCATAATTCACCTGTATCAGGATGCCAATCAAAACCAACACTATTGCGAACCCCTGTGACATATTCTTCTAAGTCTGTACCATCAGGATTCATACGATAAATTGTGCCGAACATATCTTCCAATTCACAGACATTACAAGGCGCACCAATCGCTACATAAAGTTTACCATCGGGCGCATAACCGAGGTAACGCCACCCGTGATGCCCTGCTTCAGGTAAAGCATCGGTGACGAGGGTCGCTTCGGCAGTCATTAAATTATTTTCAATGTCATCGAAGCGTTGAATTTGCCCAATCTCTGCGACATATAAATCACCATCAACGAGTGCAATTCCGTTTGGCGAACGTAAGTCACTCGCAATTGTGATAATCTCTTGAGCAGTATCGCTGCTACTGGCGTTGGGAATCGCATAGACATTGCCCGGTGCGCGTGAACTCACAAATAGCGTGCCATCATCGCCTAAGCGCATTGAGCGTGCGCCATCTATATTGTCAGCAAAAATGCTAATTTCAAAACCTTCTGGCAATATGACATCAGCTATTGTGCCACTGCCTTGTGCCACCGATATATTGACCGACACAAATTGCAAAGCGATGAAAACACCCAGCCCTAAAACAGCAGCCAATGCAATTACTCCAAATAAAATCCTACGAAACCATTTCATAAATCACTAACTCCTAAATATTCATTCAAATTGATCCTAACATAGTACGATAATATCTTTTTTAGGTGAGTTTTAGATAAGGGGACAGACTTTACAAAAAGCGGTAAGTTATGCAAAAGAGAGTCGCCCTATATGCCTAGTTCAGTCGAATTGTTCTGTGATGTCGATGATTTTTGCCAAGTCTACGAACGAATGATGCACCTGTCTATCTCACGCCATTTAACTCAAAAGCGTATTGAGCTTTGCCAGCACATCTTTTAGCACATCATCTGAAACTTTCGTGATAAATGTTGCTTGACGTATTTTCCAATCTAAACTCTTGACCTGATCG
>JBAUIA010000106.1:0-3882 GCA_049680565.1 Phototrophicaceae bacterium | reverse complement strand
TACCCATACAGTGAATAGCAAACTCAACACGAGTAAAACGGATATGCGTTGCATCAATCATCTATCCTTATTTTTTCTTTAGAACCTGTTTTGAAAATCGATCATAATCTATTAGACATCCCGTTTGATGTCACTACAATTAACTATTATTATAGGTGGTAGGGACGCACAACGGTGCGTCTTGAAGTACCTTAAATAGTGTATTCAAACAGGCTCTCATAAATCTTAACAACATCATCAAGGAAGATTTTTAAACCCTATGAATATCGCATCCAAGACAATTATCTTAACAGGCGCAGCATCAGGTATTGGATATGCCTTATTAACGCAACTCGCAGCGTATGACACCACAATCATTGCTGTTGATATTCAATCTGATGCGCTGGATGCTGTGTGCCAAAAGTTAGAGAATCAGCCAGCCGATATTCAGCCATTCATCGGTGATATGACTCAATCAAGTGAGATTGACCGTTTATTCGAGAGGGTAGAACACATCGATATTTTCATTGCCAATGCAGGTTTTGCATATTATGAAAAACTCAATGCTCCTGATTGGCAACATATAGAGCGTATTTATCAACTCAATACACTATCCCCAATTTACGCTGCCACACAAATGGCACAACACAATCAAGGACGTGACTATAAAATGGTCATCACTGCTTCCGCGATGGGGCATTGGGCATTACCGGGATATGCACTCTATAGCAGCACCAAGGCAGCGCTACATAGTTTTGCCACAGCCTATCGCCAAGAATTAGATGATCCCAATACGCTGATGCTGGTTTATCCGATAGCAACGCGCACCAACTTCTTCGAGCGAGCAGGGGAGACCGCCCAGCAAATTGCCCCCACGCCCTTTCCATCACAAACGGCGGATGAAGTCGCACATGCTATCATCAAAGGCATTGAGCAAGATAAGCAAGCTGTATATCCCGCAATGATTTTTCGCATTGTGAAATTTCTCAATCGCGTCTTACCAATTCAATGGCTTAACCGCCAACTGGAGACTCGCGCCTTCAAAAATTGGTTATCTAAGCAAAAATGAGTGTATTACTCATCAAACACATATCCTCTCTTATATAATTTTTACATAATATTGATCGATTCTCTTTTGATTTATCGCTATAGTGCAGCATCTATTTGAGACTATAATGAGGATACCCGTGCCTAAAACGATCACAATCCATTTTGATAACTACGCTAACTTCACAGAGCCTATTTTACAGGTCATCACTGAAGATAAACCTGCCATTATTGTACCGACACAAAGCAACGACTTCGGCTATAGCTTTGAAATTGACCTCAAAAAAGGGGTGAGTCTCACATTTCGTTTTGCCGAAAAAGATGGCAATCAGCAAGAAGATGAGCGCTTAATTCGTTACATTTCTGCCGAGCATTTTAAGAAAACACACGAATTTTGGACACGCGGTTGGACACAATTTGTCTATACGATTCAACCACAACAGCCAGCACAAGAAAGCGCCCACCAAGTCGTTGAAGCGCATCAATTTTCCGATCAATCCTTTGTCAGTGATACAGGTGGACGTTTTGCATTGGGTGCAACACCAACACAGAAGGGCATCTTATTTGGGATTTTTCATCCGCATGCTGCGCGGATTTATCTTGCAGGAGATTTTAACAATTGGCAACATCCACAAGCTGACCAACCGAACCCCAAGCAATTTATCGAATTACAATTACATCAAGGCTATTTCGATACGCCCAATATTTGGTACGCTACTGTAGAATCCGCAACAATCAATGATGCCTATAAATTCCACATTGAATACGATTCAATCGCTCAAGACAACATCTTAGGGTCGAAGTTAATGGTTGATCCGTATGCGCGGTTTCTCGATATGAATTATGAAGAAAATAATAGCATTATCGTTGATCCTACACATTTTGAATGGCACGATACCAATTATCAGACCCATGCAATTCATGATCTCAGCATTTATGAGTTGCATGTTCATGGCTTTACACACAATCATCCTGATATTGCACCAGAACATCAAGGCACATATCAAGGTATTATTGATCGTATTGAAGCCAATTATTTTGACACATTAGGCATTACGTGCCTTTATTTGATGCCGATTTCAGAAGTACCAACACCGCAAGGTGCAGATGCACTGGGTTATAACACATCCTTATTCATGTCGATTGAACGTGATTTCGGCACGCCTGATGATTTACGTCGTTTGGTGGATACGGCTCATCAACACGGATTAGCTGTTATCATCGACCAAGTGTTTAATCATTCTGCTAATAGCTGGAATCCCCTCTGGAAGCATATTCTCGATCACCCTGATGGTGTTAATGATGGCGAAGAGGGCGGTATCTATTTTAGTGGTAGCACCCCTTGGGGTAATCGCATGTCCACTGAGCGCACCGAAACACAAAATATGCTCATCGATGCTTGTAAAATGATGGTCGTTGAATATCATATTGATGGTTTCCGTTTTGATGCCACCAATTCAATGTATATGCACCATGATCTTTTACATCGCCTTGCCGATGAGTTACAAGCCCTCAAACCAAATGTGATCCTGATTGCGGAAAATTTACCCAATGAAACAGATCTCAACCGTGAAGGCTATAATGGCTATGCTCAATGGTGTGATTTTTTCCACGATACAATCAAAGCAGCACTCAGAGAAGGGCAGTTTGAAGGCACAGATAATCATCCAGAAAATTTGGGCGATATTTTCTACTTCTCAAAAGGGAAATTTGCAGCCCATACTAACAATGTCATCAATTATTGCGAAAGCCATGATGAACATAGTGTCGCGCATGAAATTAGCTTCATAGATAATCTCAATACGCCTCAAGCAAAAGAACGTAAAGCACGCCTCGGGCTATTCAGCACGATTGTAGCACTTGGGCAACCGATGTTATACATGGGGCAAGAATTTGGTACAGACCGTGAACGTAATCTCGTCTATTTTGATTTCCCTGAGCAATTGGATAACCATAATTTCTACCAATGGGCATCAAAATTAATCAATCTACGCAAACGGTATCCAGCCCTCAAAATACACGGCTTTAACCCAATAGAAGATGGGCAGTTCACGTGGATACTAGGGAATTGGCTAGATGAAGACTATGGTAAAAATAAGCGTGTTCTTGGTTGGCGTGCCACACCAACTAATGATTTACACGACGCAATGGTGATACTCATCAATCTTGAAAATCATCCTGTAGAAATCAACGTTCCTTTTGGCTTAAATGGTAAATGGGTGCAACTCGCTTCTATAGATCATGTGAATGACATTGCACCGAATGGCGATAATCATACCGATCATGAATCAGCAATCCGCGTCACAGATGGCATCTTTGAGAATTTCACACTCCCTGATTCATCTGGCTTCATCTATAAATGGGAAGCTAGTCTCTAAATCATGCAATTAAAAATGCAGGTCATATCATAATGACCTGCATTTTCACATACGTTTCAAAAATAAGATTCACTCAATCAAGAGATTGCCAACCCTGCAAGAATCGTTCGCAGATAGTCATCAACATAATCAGGCTCGTAATGGCGTTTTAATTCCTCAGCAATCACCTCTGATTTTTCTACACCATACAGATGTAGTAGATGATAACAAGCACGAATAAGAGCAAATTCTTTCTCAATATCAGATTGAGTGATAATTATACCAGCATGTCCCATAATAAATGTATCTGCATTGAATTGTTCTAATGTGTCGATCAAGTCTAATAGCTTTGGCTTAGTATAGTGTTGGGGTTCTTGATAAACAGTATAATAGAAACAATCCCCCAAAAATAAGAGTTTATCTTCTTGTACGTAAATCACCACCGCATCTGACGCATGGTCACCACCTACATGCTCAATTTGGCATGTGACACCACCAA
>JBAUIA010000105.1:0-2537 GCA_049680565.1 Phototrophicaceae bacterium | reverse complement strand
ATTAGAAGCAGACAGTCCACCAATAGGCGTACTCAGAGAAACAATGCTTGGAAACCATACGATCCCGATGGATTTATCAGATGTTTTGGTAGTTAGTTCTGATGGTATTCCAGAAGCCCCTCAATTATTAGGAACAATGCTCGGCTATCAGAATATGCTGGATTTAATTGAAACCTATCGGCATAAATCTGCTAAAGAAATTGGTCAAATTCTGTTAAAAGCTGCAAATACCCATTATATGCCAGATGATGATCAAACCTTGTTAATTATCAAGCGAGTGAGCTAAAAATGTCAAATGCAAATCGAGTTAAATTAGATGTGCCTGCAAGTATGAAATATCTCAATGTCGTTAGTGCTAGCATCGCTGCTATTATGGAACATCTCAATATTGAAGGTGATCTTGAGACTACAATCTACGAAATTCAGTTAGCAGTTCATGAAATCTGTACCAATATTATTGAACATGCCTACAAAAATGATTCTGAACAACGAATTGAGTTAGAAGTGTCTATTATACAGACAGGCATTGACAGCTTAAGCATCACTTTATTTGATTATAGTGGTATTGCATTTATAGCATCTGATGTAAAAACACCTGATATAGCAGCCCTACAAGAGCGTGGTTTGGGCTTAATGCTAGTGAATCAAATTATGGATGAAGTCAAATATACTCATATGCATGAGTATAACCGTTGGCAATTGATAAAACAATTTAAGAATTAAAGGAAATCTTATGACAACAATACTTATTGTAGATGATGAAGCCGTTGCCTTACGGATTTTACAACATACACTCAACAAACAAGGATATTCAGTTCAAACTGCCTCAAATGGAAATGAGGCATTGCGCTTGGCAAAAAAATCAGCTTTTGAGTTGATGATTTTAGATATTTCCATGCCGATGATGGATGGCGTAGAATTATTACAAGAATTACGCCAATTACCCAATACAGCTAAAATACCTATCATTATGCTAACAGCAAGCAGCCAAGATGAAGACCGTGTACGTGCTGAAAATGCGGGCGCAAGTTTATACATCACCAAGCCTTTTTCCTCTAATCAAATTGTTGAGGCTGTCGAGAGTTTACTCTAATGCTTGATAAAGTGACGACTCACTATCCAACAATTGAAAAATTACTAAAAAATTATGGCTTATCATCTCAATCAATACCAACAGACCTAAGAGCATGGCAAGATTTTTTGGTATTTATAGAAAAACGAGAAGCACAAATTCGTAACTTACAAAAAATGTGTGTAGATATTCCTGATGCACTTGTTTTTATTTTTGATGAAGAGATGATAATTGTTGCTGCCAATACAGAAGCGGCTCAATCACTAGGTTTTGAGAGCGAATATGAGATTATCGGCAAACAGGCACTGACCTTTGTTAAAGATGATGATTATGATGCGAGTCTTGTACGTTTTAATACAATTCTCAGTGGTGGAGAATTACCTGAATATGATCGCACCCTTGTACGTCCTGATGGCAAAGTAATTCACACAATTCTTAATCTCAGCTTGATAAAAGATGCAGATTCCGAGACTAGATTTGTAAAAAGTGTGATGCGTGATGTGACAAATTTACGCAAAGCAGAGGCTGAAGCACAACGCCATCAACAGTACTTGAACAATGTGCTGGAAAATGCACCCGTGATTTTATGGGCATGTGATTCTGAAGGATTTGTTACACTGAGTCATGGTCGTGCCTTAGAATCAATGGGGCGCAAATCCGGAGAGTCAATAGGTACAAATTTATTTACCTCTTATGCGGAATATCCTCATATTATTGAGCATATCAAAAAAGCACTTGAAGGTGAAAAACAACATCTCAAAATCGAACTTAATCAAGTAGTTTTTGATGCTCGTTTTCACCCAATATTTGAGAATAATGAGGTTGTTGGCGTTGTTGGTGTCTCAACTGACATTACAGATTTAGCTAATGCACAGCAACACATTCAGACAATACAGGCAAGCACTGCTCGTACTCGTGACTATTTGCAAGCAATTATTAATAATAGTAGTGATGGTATAGCTGTTGCCAGTTTAGATGGAAGTATTGAGCATACTAATCCTGCATTTAACCAGTTATTAGGGCTAGAATCTCATGATCTTTATGGACATAGGCTAGAAAATTATATATATGACTCAGAAAAAGAAATGTTGCATACTACCATAAATTATGCGGTATCGTCGCGTCAATCTGTGCGTTTTGAAGCCAGAGTCTTTTCCGAATCAATTGAAACAGAGCTTATAACAGATATTTTGTGCTCCCCTCTCCTCACTGATGAAGATGAAGTATATGGCATCGTTTTTTCAATACGTGATATTTCTGCCTATCGTGACTTGTTACATAGCTTGGCTAAATCTCGTGATGAAGCGCTACAAGTTTCTCGTCTGAAATCTAACTTTTTAGCTATGATGAGTCATGAGGTCAGGACTCCGCTCCATGCCATTATGGGTGTAACGGAGATGATGCAAGATACAATTTTAAAAGCAGAACAACGCGAACTTATAGACCTGATTCAAGAGCAATCACA
>JBAUIA010000104.1:0-2250 GCA_049680565.1 Phototrophicaceae bacterium | reverse complement strand
TTGTAATTGTACCCATAGCCACGCTTTTCTCGCATGGGATTTTCGGGGATGAGAAAATAGGGATATTCCTGTTTGAAGTGGTTAATCAATGATGCCGTTTCATACCATACCCCAACTTCTAATTGCGCGAGTTTCTCTAGCAAAAATGATCGCGCAGACACAAAGTCAATATGTGGCAGAATACCAACCGCGCTCCCATGTGCGGAGAAACCATCCAACCATCCCACCGGCGACATGCTGAAAAATTCGTTCAGATTATAGCTGTAGGGTTGGAGCAATTGATTAAATAACAGAACTTCTTGTTGATTGATATCCTGTGCTAGGAACTGTTCATAGGCTTGCTTGCGATATTCGATATAGTTATCTCGGAATGACGGTTCGTTACTACTGTAACCACGATACTCACCTTTCGTATCGTAATTGATAAAGCCTAAATTCAGAGCAAGCGTATCCACAAAATCAAGCCAACTAGAAAATGTGCGCTTATCGTATTCATCCATGATGTAGGGATAAGTAAGTAACTTAGATAGGCGCTTGACATCGCCTTTCATCAAGTCATTACCATTTGCTTTGCGCTTGATTTCGTGGTTACGCACGTAATCGGTAAACGCATGGAGGTCATAGCGTAAATCAAAATCAGGGTGACGAATGGCATATGGGCTAACATCAGCTTGTTTAATCATTTGCACTGACCTCTTTGATGACATGTCCACTGCGGTTCACAACCGTTTCAATTTTACGTGCCATTGCTGCTGGAAATGCGAGCCAGCCATTGGGCATAAATAAAATGCTACCATCATCAAATGCTTTCTCAAGCGTGACGCGCAAACTGAGGTCACTCACTTGAGCATAAAGTAAATTCTCATGGACGATGAGTTTACCCCATTGCTGATCGACTTGCTCGAACGCACCAGCAAAGGCTGTATTGTTCTCCTGCAACCATCGGGCAAGCGCGTTATCTCGCAATAATTTTGTAGTTTCACTAAGCTTGACTAAATTAGGTGTGAGTTGCAATTGATTGCTGTAAATATGGAAATCACCAAATGTCATCAAAATAGGCAATGCATCGTATGGCACCGTTTCAACATCAATCATAACGATATCATCACGTTTGCTTTTGAGATACGTAATCGGCAAATCGTCCCATTTTGCAAAGTGACGTAAGCGATAGAAATATGCCTGCCCGTGTTGTACACGCTCCATACACCCCCGCTGCCACCCATTCTCAAAGATGTCATCTAAGTCAGGATATTTTTCTTGAGGGAGAAATTCAAAAATGGTCTTGAACACTTGAGGTTGTACCCATTCACTTTCACCTAATTTTGATAACCCATAGCGAATTAAACTTGGTGGTGTGAAGGTCGTATATCCTGTTTGTGACATATAATAGGGATAGATTTCTATTTTATTTTTCCGGTTGGATCTTAATGCCTGTATCCACTGCTCATCTTGCCATGCTTGCAACCGCTCGAGATGAAAACGCTTGCCGCTGAGCATCAAATTGCCATCTTCGATCATAATATCTTGGTATGTTTTCGCCTTAAATAGCTCAATCAATTGGTCACGAAAACCATCTTGTGACACGCCCTTATCTGTTTCAATGAGGGTTGTTTCCGTTATCAAAGGTGGTAAATTATCGATGATCGTTTGAGGCAATGCAAAACGATACCGTTCCAATTTCGCATCTCCATGCCCAATCTCTGCCCAGAGCAAAACACCCGTGCGTATCAAACGCTTACGAACTTGCTTGAATAGGTCACTATATATTTGCGTAAAGGTTAAACTATAACGAGTATTCGGTAGCAGCTTGTATAGGTCTTTGAAGAAATCAATCGAAACCTCAGCATCACGATTTGCAAGGATATGCAGAAATGCAAGTTCACGTTCATCTAATTGTGCAAATGCCTGTGATAATCCCATATCGCTACGAAAAGTGTTGGCAAACAAGGGTAAGGATTCCATCTCAGCAGACCCAAATTGCCTACTCTGACCGATTGATTTGCGGTCTGTTTGGCTCGTTTGCTCATGAACCATATTATTGACCATACGTTGTTCTAAAGATGACGAAATCATAAAAACTCTCACAGATGACAATTATAAATTACGATTGGTCAGACAGCTTGTTTTTATCCATTAGTTTGGCGGATGATATCCACCTTCAACCCAGCGTTTGCGAGCTTGCGTTAAAACTAGACGATTCATTTTCAATCT
Source organism: Phototrophicaceae bacterium (assembly GCA_049680565.1). GTDB lineage: Bacteria > Chloroflexota > Anaerolineae > Aggregatilineales > Phototrophicaceae > JAUZRW01. The sequence continues at coordinate 39 of JBAUIA010000104.1, read as the reverse complement.
CGTAATCGTCGCACGTCCTGTAGGTGTGCGTCCGACGAG
>JBAUIA010000103.1:0-1902 GCA_049680565.1 Phototrophicaceae bacterium | reverse complement strand
AATGCAATGACAGGAATCAACCAATAAACCGTATCTCGCTTACGGATGGCAAAAATGAGCCATGCAGCCATACCAAGAATCAGCAAGCTAGCGCTCCAAATATCCATCGCTGGACGATTAGATACGCCACTGATGGTTGCAATATCGCCTTCCCAATTAAACATTAATAATACATTGCGAATGTTACTTGCAATCGTAGGGACATTACTCAAAAATGCGTCAAAACGCTCTGGCACTGTTGCATCACGGTAAACGACTGTGCCATCTGCTAATATATTTTGAATGACATCATCACCTAGTAAGCGCCCTGTGGTTCGTCGCCAAAATAGTTCAGGGAAATCCACTGAGAAGCGAAATAAGGGAATAAACACAGAAAATGAAATCGCTACCAGCACACTCAAATTAACAACATAGGTTATGCGTTGCTTAAATGTTTTCGCTTTAAAGAGTATCGCAATCAAGACGGCAACCACAATCACAACGGGTAGCATCCGCACTGCTTGATAGGTATATAAACCAAAGCCTAGGATCAAACCAGCAATGATAAAATCACTCCGTCGATTATGCCGAATACCCCGTAACAAATAGATCAATTGCAATGATACCACTAACGGCGTAAGCGGAATCCGTAGACCTTGTCGTGTAATCACAACATGCCAATAACTAATGGCAACTAAGGCTGCAAGAATTAGACCCATAAGCAAGCGCCGTCGTTTGGGTTCGCCTTCAAAGATTGCATAACCCATCCAAAATAAGACAGGTATGGTGAGTAGGCTTTCGATTGACGATACAAATTTAATCGTATCATGGTTAATACCAAATGTTGGCAAATGAGATACCAAGGCAATCAAGTACATTTGGACAGGTTCGCGTCCGCCATTATTCGCAAAGAAAACTTGACGTGCGCCATCCCGAACACGCCCTGCATCAAGAATTTTCTCCACATGGTCATCGGTCATTTCTAGGGGATGGTTATCGAGATCATAAAATCTAAAATAGCTCGCCCCTAGCATAATCACAAGCAAACAAGCAATCACCCATAGATGGGGTTGCCATCGAAAAGCACGCCAACGATCAATGAGCGTCGTTGCCCAATCAAATATATTAAAATCGAAAGGTGCAAACACAATTGACCATGACAGGATGCTGAATAACCAAATATAGAAAATTGGCGTTGTAAAGGTATTTTCAGCCGTAAAAATATACGTGATAGTACTCAAAATAACTGCAACTAGGGCTAATCCAAAACGCCACAAGGGGATGGTTTCATACCAAGGCAAATCACTCGATTGTGTTTGTAGCGTATACGCATCGGTAGCGTGATTATTGCGATTGAGCCACCATTGATGCAAGGTATTTCGGCTAAAGAAAATTTCAGTAATCAGCCAAACAAAAAAGCCAATGATGATAAAGGGGAATCCTTGCACGAGTTGCATTTCTTCGGCACGGCGTACCCCGACTTGTGCTGCAAGAATCGAATTACCCATGAGGACAATCAAAAAGGCTACTGTGTAGCCAAATATACGGCTTTGTGTGACTAAGCCTAATAATGATTGTCGCAATGAATGAACAAAACCACTTGCATCTGCTTGTTCAGTGCTTAGAGATGATGTTATTGCTAGCATATGTGCTGATGACTCATCATCTTGGATTGCTCCGATAAACGCCTTTAATGTTTGGCGTGGTTGCTTAGAGAAAGCACCTAACATCTGAGCTAATGTTAAATCCTCAACAGCCCGTAGCGCTTCCTCTGATAATCGCTCAGGAATTTCATTTTCAGATATTGGCTCATTCGGTGGCAGCATCAGGTTTGCGTCCCTTGATCGCAAGGTTGACAGTTGAAACACCATCAGGTTCATTAATTTTGTTACGACGATCAAAATAATTAAAGAGTTTAAGTCC
>JBAUIA010000102.1:0-1562 GCA_049680565.1 Phototrophicaceae bacterium | reverse complement strand
GATGTTTTTGAGAATATAAGGTGTATCGTCTTGATATCGGAATGAAACATTGATTAATTCAATACCCTGAGTAAGTCTGGGAACTGGGCGGGGTGTATCCGCAATACTCAAATCAGATTCTAGTTGTTGAAATTCAGTAAAATGCTGAAAAAAAAGAACCTGTTCATTTACTGAGGCAATGATACTAATAATGCCTTCAATTGCACCGCTAATACTACCTAAAGCTGCCGTGTATAGTACAACATCTCCTATTGAAATTTGACCTAAATAAGCCTGATAAATGACTAATCCAAATGTAACTGTATTCACAATACTCGATAAGAGGTTTAAACCCAAGTTTATACGAGCTTCTCGTATTTCTTGCTGACTCTTATCCGCGAGTGCGCTGAATTTAATTCGAGTTGATGACTGGTTCAATGACAAACCTATTCGACGAAAACGGATTACACCGTTTCAAAAATTGTGTGATACTCTGGCTTCCTAACATTAATTCGCCAGCGGTATCAAAAGTTCTAGCCGCGTACCAATGATCCTTTAGCATTCCAAGATTAGTAAGATCGATGTTGTTGGGTGTAGGATATGCCGAAAGGTATATCCTTTTTAAACACATTAAATACCAATTTGGAACAACCTTATAATACTTAACGTCATACATAGTGAAAACATATATACATACAAGGAGTTAAGAATGCAAATGCATAAGGTATTGATGACCGCTTTATTGTTGATGAGTCTATTAGGACTCATTGTGCCAACTACCCTAGCACAGGAGGATGAGTCAATGCCGAATACAATCACAGTTAACGGCAATGGTACTTCATCGCTTGAACCTAATATGGCAACATTAAGTGTTGGTGTTGAAAAATTCGGTCAAGATATTTTGAGTGTTTATCAAGATGTGAACAGCACGATTGCTGAAGTCATGTCTGCTTTAGAAACATTAGGCATCGAAGATGCAGATATGCGAACTATCGGTTTAGATGTTTACGTTAGTCCTGTTCAGATGGGAGGTATGGAATCTCAGAACGAAACACGTATTTCTAACCGTATCAATATCATAATCCGTGATTTATCTCAAATCGAAACAGTCATTGATACCGCAATCAATAATGGTGCAAATTCTGTTTTCGGTTTGCAATTCGGCATATCTGATACCAGCATATTACAATCAGAGGCACGCACAAATGCCCTTGCTGATGCGCGCAATCGTGCGGAAGAAATCGCAAGTAATTTGGGTGTTGAATTAGGTGCAGTGTTGCATGTCACTGAATTACAGGGAGGCAATTTCGGATTCCAAGAAAGCTTGAATGCTATGATGGATAGTGCCAATGGTGGCGCAGTCGTTGAACCGGGACAAGTATCAGTATCATTGACTATGCAAGTAACCTATCGTTTTGATAATTAAGATTACTAAGGGCATACGGTTGTGTATGCTCTACTATTTCAATCATATAACGCTTAAATATTTTATTGGCGTAAATTAAGCCACAAGAAACTGAGGATGCCGGTTCCGATTGCTGCTAAGAGCATGAAGCTATTAATCATCAAGCCAATCGATGCTG
>JBAUIA010000101.1:0-56730 GCA_049680565.1 Phototrophicaceae bacterium | reverse complement strand
GGTGATTGGCAAGATAGATCATTAGACTGAGCAAACCCCTAATATGTGGGTAACAATAATTCACGATCATCTTAGAAAATGAATAAAATTTGAAGCAGATACAGACAATATTTTTTATCCTGATATTTAGCTAAAAATTTCCTTAATATCTAACTCAAACGCAGGGAGAACGTTGCCACCTGTGAGCCTATCCTCTATGCGTAGGATTTTTCCTGTATCATTACCTTCATAGACAGTGATAGTTTTGCGTTGTGGGTCAACAATCCAAATGAGCTTGACACCATCAGCTAAATATGTATCCACTTTGGTGCTGACATCAGAATATTTATCGGTAGGGGATATGACTTCAATCACTAAATCAGGAACTAAGATTAATGGTTTTTCATCACTATTTTCTAAATTAGTTTCATATTGAATAAGACGGTCTTTTTGTATGTATAACACATCAGGGATTCTCGCAGCTCTTATCCAATCAGAGTTATCTTCTAGTACAAAAGCAGTCTCGAAAAATGATTCGCCGTTTTCAGTTTCATAGAATAATAATCAGCTATAGATGCGCTTTGAGATTTTGCTATGCTGAAATTTTGTTGGAGTTACGTCCCATATCTCCCCATTAATCAATTCAAAGGGCTGTTGCTCGAAACGCGCCATAAACGTATCTAAGGACATGCCTACTTTTGTGCATTCTGCCATGTGTCACCTCGTTTAACGCATTGCTAATATGATAGCACAAAATCACTTCTGAGATATTGCAACTACATACTCGCTAATTCTGCTGATGAATACTATGCTATGAGATATTACGTTTTATATATGAGTTCATCACCCAATGGAGCGAGGCAAACATGGCGCAGATTGTCGAATGTGTCCCCAATTTTTCAGAAGGGCGCAGTCCCGAAGTTATCCAAGCAATCAAAGAAGCAATTACCAGTGTCCGAGGCATTAATTTCTTACATCAAACCAGTGATAGAGATCATAACCGCACCGTAATGACGATTTCTGGGTCGCCCGATGCTGTGCTAGATGCGATGTATTATGGGATTGAAATTGCATCGAAATTGATTGATATGCGCCAACATAGTGGTGTGCATCCACGCATTGGTGCAACAGATGTTGTGCCATTTGTGCCAATTGAAGGGGTATCAATGGCAGATTGTGTACAACTCGCTCGGCGTTTAGGGCAACGTGTCGGTGATGATTTTGGTTTACCTGTTTATTTGTATGCCGAAGCAGCAATTCGTCCAGAACGCCGTGACCTTGCCACTATCCGACGTGGTGAATATGAAACCCTCATCAATACAATTACCTCACCAGAGCGTTACCCTGATTATGGTCCAGCCTTACTTAAAGGCGCAGGGGCAGTCACAATTGGTGCGCGCAAACCACTTATCGCGTATAATGTTTATCTTGCAACAGATGACATCTTGATTGCTAAAAAAATTGCGCGTGCGATTCGGGGATCAAATGGTGGTTTAGCAGGGGTAAAAGCGCTTGGATTCCTTGTGCGTGGACGCGCTCAGATTAGTATGAATCTTGTCGATTATGAAAAAACACCTATTTATCGTGTCATGGAGCTTATTCGCCTTGAAGCCCAAAATTTAGGCACACACATTGCCGAATCCGAATTGATTGGCTTAATGCCACAAGATGCCTTGATACAAACGGCAGCATGGTATCTGCAACTCCCTGACTTAGAAGCATCAGACCTGCTCGAAAATCAAATATATGGTGTACGACAAGGGTTCTAATGATAATTTTCTAATAAAATAAACTAATAATCATGATAGTTATTAGCTGCACCGTCTACTGCGCGTTAGCGTTGTATTGCATAGTCAATATAATAAACAGTATGAGTCGTTACCTATAAGGAGAAATAGGCATGTCCGAAGAGAATGCCTTGGTACTTGTCGTTGATGATAACGAAATGAACCGTGATATGTTATCACGGCGTTTAAAGCGGATGAACTATGATGTTATTGTCGCTGAAGATGGTGAGCAAGCCTTGGCAATGGTAACAGAGCATCCTTTTAATCTCGTTCTTCTTGATATTATGATGCCTACCATCAGTGGTTATGAAGTCTTAGAACGGATGAAACAAGACGATACTACAAAACACATTCCAATTATTATGATTTCTGCTGTAGATGATCTCGATAGTGTGGTGCGTTGTATTGAACTAGGCGCAGAAGATTATTTGTTTAAGCCCTTTAACCCTGTTTTGCTAAAAGCACGCATTGGGGCTAGCTTACGCAAGAATCGGATGACAGTAGCTAATTTAGTACCCATTATACAAACGATTCAATCATCATTAGATGCGCTTACGGCATCGGATGTGTTAGGGGAACAGCACTCAAATTTAAGTTTAATTCAAGAACAATTAAATAACCTTACAGCAATACTAAACAATGATTAATACACTGATAGATGATGTGTACGGACTATGATTGATGTTGAAGTATAATATTTAGCGTGTACATTGGATAAGATTGGCTGCAATGTTACAATCGTAATGACTTGCATAAGCGGTATCTCACTGTCAGTAAAACTGCATCCTCTTCTAATGAAGGAAATATAGATGGCTAAGATTTTGATTGTCGAAGATAATGAAATGAACCTTGATATGTTATCACGTCGCTTAGAGCGACGAGGATATGATGTGATTATCGCTACTGATGGGTCTCAAGGCGTGATATTAGCGAAAGAACAACAACCTGATTTAATTCTTATGGATATGAGTTTGCCGATTATGGATGGTTGGGAAGCCACTCGGCGCATAAAATCTGATCCTGATGTTCAGCAAATTCCTGTTATTGCTCTGACAGCACACGCTATTGCAGGAGACCGCGAGAAAGCACTTGCAGCAGGGTGCGATGAATATGAGAGCAAGCCTGTTAAGTTTCCGCGCTTATTAGACAAAATAAAAGAATTTTTAGGCGAAGAATAACACGCAATGATATGACTATTTGTTCTTCACTATTTCAACACATTTTAGGATAGAGTTATGAATCTTGATACATCAATCAAGCGCATTGGCAATCGTTATCTTCTGCTCAAAGAAATTGGTGCAGGAGGAATGGGTGTTGTTTATCACGCTAAAGATCGCTTAACTGGACGCGAAGTTGCGTTAAAACGTGTAAGCACAGATTTAGAAACATTGAAGTTAGAAGATACGGTTCAAACTGAAGATTTCAGATTGGCATTAGCGCGTGAATTTAAATTATCAGCCTCATTACGGCATCCCAATATTATTGATGTACTGGATTATGGTTTTGACGATAATCAGCAACCTTATTTCACGATGGAATTATTAATAGACCCTGCCACAATTGTCGATAAATCTGATGTAAAAACGACTGATGACCATCTAGCCCTAATCATTCAGGCACTGTATGCCCTCAGTTATTTGCATCGACGAGGTATTGTTCACCGCGACTTAAAACCTGCCAATGTGCTGGTGAGCGATGGACGGGTTAAAGTACTTGATTTTGGATTATCAATGATGCACGAACGTGTTAATCACGATGATGTTGCTGATACAACAGTAGGTACACTTGCTTATATGGCACCAGAAGTTCTTGCAGGAGGTGTTGGCGGCATTGTTGCTGATTTGTATGCCATCGGTATGATGTCTTATGAGATGATAGCAGGTCGCCATCCTTTCCATGTTGCTGATCCAGCTTATTTGATTAACCAGATTATTTTTGAAGTACCACCAATTGATGAATTAGATGTCTCATTAGAGTTAGCATCCATTATTCTAAAACTTCTTAATAAAAACCCTGCATTTCGCTATCAAACGGCAATTGAAAGCATAGAAGCACTACGATCAGCGACCAATATCCCGCATTTTGCGGAACAATCGGCTATACGAGAGAGTTTCTTACAAGCTGCTAGGTTTGTTGGGCGTGATGCTGAAATAGGCTTACTCAATCAAGCGATGCACCACGCGATCAAAGGACAGGGTTCTTCTTGGTTGATTGCAGGCGAAAGTGGGGTTGGTAAATCGCGCATTATTGATGAATTACGTACCCATGCAATGGTCAGTGGTGCGATTGTTATGCGTGGACAGTCTGTTTCTATTGGTAGTCGTCCTTATGAATTATGGTTGACCGCCTTTCGCTGGATATGCTTGATGGATGAGCATTTAACCGATGCTGATATTGCCTTGCTGAAACAGTTTATTCCTGATGCCGATCAATTGATTTTACGTGACATCAGCCATATTGAGCTTGTTGCAATGTCTCCTGAAGAAATGCAGATGCAGATACTACAATTGCTTGCGCGAATTCTTGCATTATCTGAGCAACCTATTTTGATGTTATTTGAAGATTTACATTGGGCTGATAGTGCCAGTTTACAAGCACTCGCACAATGGACACAGATGGCAGAAGAACTCTCGATATTAGTGGTTGGTAGTTACCGCGATGATGAAAAACCAAACTTGCATACAGAAATTCCGAATATGCAGTTGATGAAATTAGGGCGTTTAGATAATGAAGGTATCGCTGAATTGAGTGCTGCGATGCTTGGAGAAGCCGGAAGAACACCGCAAGTTGTTGATTTGTTGCGCCGTGAGACTGAGGGCAATGTTTTCTTTGTGGTCGAGGTTGTGCGTGCCTTAGCTGAAGAAGTTGGCAATCTTGAAGAAATTGGACGCATGACGTTGCCTGCGCGTGTCTTTGCTGGTGGAGTGCAAACGGTTTTACAACGCCGTTTACGCCGCCTTGATGAAGATAGCAAGGCGTTACTACGCTATGCTGCTATTATGGGACGCGAATTACAACTTGATATTTTATCTCAAATTATGCCGAAGATAAATATTCATGACTGGCTCGCCAATTGTATTAATGCGTCTGTGCTACAGGTCGATGAAGAAGTATATCAATTTGCTCATGATAAATTGCGTGTCGCTTTGCTGGAACTGATTGATGTAGATGCACGTAATAAACTCCATGCAACAATTGCTCAAAAGCTGGAAAACCAATATGGGGATGATAGTACATGGTTTAATGCCTTAGCATATCATTGGGGACAAGCAGGGAATGTCGCTAAAGAAGAACGCTATGTGACCTTTGCTGGCGAACAATCACTCAAGATTGGTGCATACCATGAGGCAATCACTCAATTTAAGCGTGCTATGTTACTTGTGGAATTACTTGATATAGCAGAAACACGTAAACAGCGCAAATTTGTGCATCTTAATCAACGAACGGGTGAATCACATTTAGGCTTTGCAGATTATGATGCAGCACGTCAATTCTATCAAGAGAGCTTGCGGTTATGCCAACTGTTGGGTGATGATGTCGCTATTGCAGTATCTCTATCACACATTGGCAGTGTTGATGTGGCAACAGAACAATTTGAAGCAGCGAAAGAACGGTACGAACAAGCGCTGACACTCTATCGTAAAGCAAACAATCGTACTGGTGAAGTACGCACACTTAGCCGTCTCGGTGATATTGCTTATGAAATGAGTGAACATACCCAAGCCAAATCACTGTATCAAGATAGCCTCAAAATTGCCCGTGAAATTGGCGAAGATTGGGGCATGGCAGGTGTAAGTGGGCAAAGTGACGCATTATCAGCGACAGGTACATCGGTTGATAATCTGATTGCGCTGCTCATTTTTGCACGGCAACAAGGCAAGCCAGAACTGATACTCAAAACACTCATGCGTTTGAGTCGTGCATTTATACAAATTGATAATGATACGCAGGCATTAGAACTATTAGCATCTATTCTGCATTTTGATGAAACCGAAGACAATATATTGGATGAAGCTGAACAAATGGTATTTACGCTACAAGAGAAACTTGATAAAGCAGACGCTGACACAGCATGGGAAGTGGGTAAAGGGCGTTCATTAGATGAAACGCTAGCACACTTTTTAGATTAGAAAGCAAAGCGTTGGAGAATCCGATCAACAGCGTTGACGTAATTACCCCCAAATAGATGTACATGCACTAGCAAAGGGTATAAATTATAAATATCACGTCGCACAGAGAAAAAATCAGATTCGATTGGGCGTAATTCACGATAGACAGTGAAGAACGATTGCCCAAACGTATTGAATAAGGTCGTGAAGGCGAGTTCAATTTCAGGATGGGCAAAATAAATCGCTGGGTCAATGAAACCAGCGATTTTTTCGTCTGTTGCAAGAATATTGCCACCCCATAAATCTCCATGAATCAACGAAGGCTGTTCAGGTTCAAACAAAAAATCATCTAATACACTTGTAAATTGGTCAATTCGATGGCGTATTGCAAGCGGTAATTGCCCTGATTCATAGGCAGTTTGTGCCATATAGAGTAAGCGTTGCTCACAGAAAAAATCAATCCAGCACGTATCAGGTGTATTAGGCTGATGAATACCACCTATTAAGGTGTCAAAATGTAAGCCAAATTTTTTTGAGGTTATATTATGGAGTGCTGCAAAGTAATGGGCTGCATCCTCTTCTGCTGGTGCGCTGAGTCCAGTTTTATGTTCTATATACGACATAATGAGTAAATTATCATCGCAATAGAGTACATCAGGGACGGGTAAGATAGTGTGTTCTGCAAGATAAGCCAACATCTTGCCTTCAATTTTTAAGGATGATTGCGTTAGCTTAGATGTTTTCGCAACGACAGTTTGCCCATCAATAAAATCAACGCGATAGACATCCCCAACCATACTACCCGATAAAGGTCGCATCGTAGCGATTTCAATGCCAATGCGTTGCTCAATGGCGTGACGATAAATCATATAAAATCATCAGTGAAGGTTGCAATCGCTTGCACTAAGACACGATGTTCAACACGGTGCATCCGTGTTTCAAAATTATCTAAGGTTTCACCGGGTAAAATTGGTACTTGGGCATAAATGATGACATCACCAGCATCAATTTCTGGAATCGCATGATGTACCATCACGCCACTATATTTTATTTCGCCACGTTCGCCTGCATCGAAGGCACGTTCAATCGCATTAGTACCTGCAAATTCACCGGGCAATGCTGGATGGAGGTTGATAACCTGTCTTGGGAATTTTTCCAAGAAGGCAGGGCTAAGGATGTGCATCCAACCTGCTAATACAATTAAATCAGGGCGATAGAGTGTAATTGCCTTTGCTAAATCTGCATCATATACTTCACGAGCTTCTCCGCGATCTTTATAGGGCTTTAAGGGGAAGTATACGCCATCGATGCCATGTTTTTCTGCACGCTTCAACCCCTGAGCATCACGCCGATTAGAGATCACTGCTACAATTTTTGCTTTTAGATGCTTATTTTCGATTGCATCAATGATTGCTTGTAAATTACTTCCACCACCTGAAATGAGTACAACGACACGCAGCATTTAGTATCCTTCAATGACAACAGACCCATCACCATCTGTGATTTGCCCAATTAAATACGTTTCATCTAATGTTGATTGTACTAGGGATGCTTGTTCTTGTGGCACAATTACGACCATGCCAATCCCCATATTAAATACACGATACATTTCTTCTATGTCGATTTGACCCAGTTTCTGGATCATCTCGAAAATGGGTAAATTTTTCCATGAATCATGCTGGATAACAGCATTGACTGTTTGTGGCAAAATTCGTGGAACATTATCGACAAGACCGCCACCTGTAATATGTGCTAATCCATGAATATCGACAGTTGCAGCCCTTAGTTGGTCAATATGATGTACATAATTACGATGTACAGCCAGTAATGCTTCACCTAGTGTACCGTCTAGTGGGTCATATTTTGCATTAAGATCAAGATCAGCTAGAACAGCACGCGCTAATGAAAATCCATTGGTGTGTAAGCCTGTACTTGCTAATCCGATCATCACATCACCTGCACGAATTTGGCTTCCATCGAGTAAATTTACTTTATCGAGGACACCTATAATTGTACCCACAACATCTACTTCATTGTCTTGATACACACCGGGCATTTCGGCAGTTTCGCCACCGAGCAGGGCGCATCCTGCTGCCTGACACGCTTGTGCCATACCTGTTACAATGGCTGCAATTTGCTCTGGGATAAGTTGGCTACTCGCCACATAATCTAAGAAAAATAGCGGACGTGCGCCTTGTACTAAAATATCATTGATGCAGTGATTGACTAAATCTTGCCCAATGGTATCCCATTGATTGAGTGTTGCAGCAATTTTCGTTTTTGTACCGACCCCATCCGTTGAAGCAACGAGGACAGGGGATTGTAATTGCTTGAGATTATCAATTGCAAATAATCCCCCAAAGTTACCGGTGTTTGATAGAACTTGAGGTGTATATGTAGCTGTAATAGCTGATTTCATCAAATTTACAGCGTGTTGACCTGCATCAATATTGACCCCTGCTTGTGCGTATTGGCTTTGTTTATTGGTCATGATATCCTTTCTGGAAAATTAGCGTGTTGTCCCAAGATAGAGTGCTTTTGTCGGTGGATTTTCAAGATCAGCCCGTAGGCGCTTCCGCATAAATTCAGGATAAAAAGTGAGTGTCTCATCGGTTTCAAGTTCATCGAATGGGATAACGCGAATATCTGTCAAAATTTGCATTGAATCAGGTACTTCAGGATCATAGCCTAATGACAAATTGCCTGATTCGATGGTTGCTATTGGGTAAAACTCAACGACAGGACGCGCAAAGTAAAAGATTCTCACATAGAGTAAGCGTCCAATACTAATTGTTACATTAGCTTCTTCTTGTAATTCGCGGATACCTGCTTGTGGGATTGTTTCACCTGCTTCAATACCACCACCAGCTAAGACCCAATGTTGTCGACCATCACGCAAACTATGTTGAACCGATACAATGCCATCATCTTTAACAATAATCGGACGCACACCCCAACGAGTATCAGCAGGCAAAATCATTGTCTGATAATCACCAGCAGCTACTAAGGCTGAAAGATGTGCCAATTGCCAACTATTCATAAATTTCACCTATATCGGTACGATAGTGCATTCCATCAAAATGAATATGCTCAATACTGCGATAAGAGGTTGCAAGTGCATTTTGAAGCGTATCTGCAACACTTGATACAGCCAGAACACGTCCTCCATTGGTCAGCAACCGCTCACCATCTTGTTTCGTACCTGCATGGAAAATGATACTTTGTGTATTATCAATGCCTGTAATCGCTAACCCTTTAGGATAATTTTCAGGATACCCCTGTGATGCACAGACAACCGTTGCACAATACGCATCATGCCATTCAATCTCAATTTGATCGAGTGTACCAGCAATGCACGCTTGCATAATATCGTATAGATCAGTTTTGAGTAACGGTAAGACAACCTGTGTTTCAGGATCACCAAAGCGACAATTATACTCTAGCACCTTTGCGCCATTTTCAGTCAGCATCAACCCTGCATATAAGATACCGACATATGGTGTGCCAAGGGCTTCCATGCCTTCCAGCACAGGTTCTAAGGCAGTTTGGGTAATTTCTGCAATTAATTCGGCTGAAATATCATCCGCAGGGGCAATTGCACCCATTCCGCCTGTATTTAAGCCGATATTCCCATCTAATGCTCTCTTATAATCGCGTGCTGGAATCATTGGTTTGATAGTTTTGCCATCACAGAAGGCTAAGACTGAAATCTCGCGTCCGTGTAGGCGTTCTTCAATAACAATGATGTCTCCTGCATCACCAAAGGCTTTATCAGACATGATACTATGAATGGCTTCACCTGCTTCTTCACGCGTATCACAGATAATGACCCCTTTACCAGCCGCTAATCCTGATGCTTTGACAACGACAGGTTTCTTGAATTCGTTCAAGAATTTTCGGGCTTCATCGTAATCATCTGTCGTAAAAAATTCACCTGTTGGTATGCCTTGCTGCGTCATGAAATCTTTAGAGAATGCTTTGCTGCCTTCGATTTGTGCAGCGCCTTGCACTGGTCCAAAGATCGCTAAGTTATTGTCTTGGAATAAGTCAACGATACCAGCAACCAACGGGACTTCAGGACCTACAATAGTCAGTGATACAGCGTTACTTTTTGCAAAGGCAAGTAAACCATCAAAATCACTCGCTGAGATTGTGATATTGTCGCAAGCAGCTTGTTGGTCATTGGCTTGCCATAGTGTGCCACCGTTACCTGTAGCGACATAGACTTGATTAACTTTTGGGGAGTGCGAAATTGACCATGCAATCGCATGTTCACGTCCACCACTCCCGATGATTAAAACATTCGTCACAACTTACCCCCACATACTTTCAAAGAGTGTTTTATCGCGTTCATTGGTAAAGAGCCATTCAGGAATTTCAATGGGATAATCACCACTAAAGCAGGCTGTGCAATAATCATTACGGAAGCCAACGACTTTAGAAATCGCATCTAACATACCGGGGAGTGTCAAATATCCTAGACTATCTGCACCAATATGTTGGCGGATAGCTTCAATATCAATATTGGCTGCAATCAGTTCTTTATAGGTTGCCATATCAACACCCATAAAACATGGATGCTTAACAGGTGGCGAAGATACGCGCACATGCACTTCGGTTGCACCAGCATCGCGCAATAATTGAACGAGAGGTGCTGCTGTATTGCCCCGTACAATACTATCGTCAACTAAGACGATACGTTTACCGCGTAAGTTGGATGTGAGGGCATTGTATTTAAGATTGACGCTTTGCTTGCGTAAGCCATCTTCTGGTTCAATGAATGTGCGCCCGATATAACGATTTTTCGTTAAGCCTTCACCATATGGAATGCCTGATGCGTTGGCAAAACCAATAGCAGCAGGGGTGGCACTATCAGGGACACCGATAACCAAATCGGCATCGGCTGGTGATTCTGCTGCGAGAACTTGCCCCATGCTATGACGGGTTGTATGCACCACTTGACCATCTAAAACAGAATCAGGACGCGCAAAGTAAACATATTCAAAGACACATAATGCGCGTTTTTCAGCAGGTTCACGACCTGCAAATTCACGCACGCCATTTTTGTCAATTCGTAAAATTGACCCCGGTTGCACATAATCGACATATTCAGCACCAATTGTACTGAGGGCGCATGTTTCACTCGCTAGCACATACTGGTTCGCATCTAATTTGCCTAAACTCAGAGGACGTAAACCATGAGGATCACGCACAGCATAGATTGCATCACGGGTTAAGATAGCTAGCGAGTATGCGCCTTCGACAATTTGCATCATCGCACGAATACGCCCAATCCAATGATCGCCATCTTCTGATTCAACGGTCAGTCCGTCGGCTTCCCAAACTTCAGTTGGAGCAGCGAGGATTTGGGTCATCATTTCTGTATCACTGGTTGATGATAAGCCAACACCGCGTGAGAGTAACAATTGACGCAATTCAAGAGCATTCGTCAGATTACCATTGTGGGATACACCTAATGGTCCATGTAACGTTTCAATCAAGTAGGGTTGTGCATTACGGACATGCTGGCTGCCTGTGGTACTATAGCGATTGTGTCCGATAGCCATATGACCTTCAAGTGGCGATAGATTTTCTTCATTGAATACTTGTGATACCAGCCCCATCCCTTTGTGGAGATAAGCACGTTGTCCATCACAGGTTGCAATACCAGCAGCTTCTTGACCACGATGTTGTAAAGCGTACAATCCAAAAAAACTCAAGCGTGCGACATCACGCCCTTCAGCGTAGATGCCAAAGACACCACATTCTTCGCGTGGTTTATCGTCTTGATAATCTGTAAATTGAATAGGACTGCTCATGCTACAGTGACCTCTTGTGTGTTAATTTACGAAAGTTGTTAAATGACGGATGATGCGGTCTGTTGCTGGTTGCTCGGCAGGTATAAATGTTTGCCCTGTGAGCATTTCGTAGGTTCTTATGTAGCGTTCTGCGACTTGTACAATAAAATCATCTGGCATGGTTGGTGCTTTACCATCACCTGTATATCCTTGCGCTTTGAACCATTCACGCAGGAATTCCTTACTAAAGTTTTCAGGATTGCCAGCGTCACAACTGGCTTGCGTCCAATAGCGACTGCTATCAGGCGTATGGATTTCATCAATTAATGTGATCTCATCATCAATTAAGCCGAATTCGTATTTGGTATCAACTAAGATTAATCCTGCTTTGTCAGCAATTGTTTGCCCACGTTTGAAAACAGCAATCGCCTTAGCTTGCACAGCATCCCATAATTCGGGAGACATTAAGCCACGTTCGACGATTTCTTCTCCTGTGATGCGTTCATCATGACCATGTGCTGCTTTGGTCGTTGGTGTGATAATCGGTTCTGGTAGGGCATCGTTTTTCTGTAAACCATCAGGCAGAGCAATACCATAAGGGTTGCGCTCCCCATTTGCATATAATGTCCAAAGTGATGTACTCGTTACGCCCGTGATATAGCCTCGCACAACGACTTCAATCGGTAAGGCTTGTGCCTCGCGCCCAATCATCACATTGGGGTCAGGCACAGAAACCATATGATTTGCTACAATATCTTGTGTTTGTGCGAACCACCATGCACTTAATTGATTGAGAACCTGACCTTTATAAGGAATCAAACCCAAAATTTGGTCAAAGGCTGATACACGATCTGTTGTAATGAGAATACGGGTATCGCCTTGCGGATAAATCTCACGGACTTTACCAGCGATTTTATCCCCTAGACCATCTATAGTTACATTATCAACGCAATTTGTGATCGCTTCCCTTAATTGTTGCTGTGTTAGCATTAAGAACCTTTCACTGTAATCATGTCATCGACTTTAATAGTCTTTAGGTGTTGTTTTACAGAATCCATCAAGGGCAATAAATCATCAAACCGATTAGATGATGCACTTAATTGGATAAATGCAATATCATACTTTTTCAAATTTTGTTGATATGACATATTACTATCAACTGTGATAAATACATCAAACTCTAGCGGCATTAGGGCAAGCAATTCACCATTTTTCTTGCCCACCCAACCCATTTCAAGCACTGTAGAGGTCTTGTTCTCTTCCAATTCCCATTTGAATTTCTTAGGTAAACATTCGTCAATTAGAATCTTCATTACTAACTTTCATCAGTGCTTGTTCCAAGAATAGTAAAACTTGTTCTCGTGATACTGTCGGAAAATCGATAAGAAAATCTTCAATAGTATCACTCGCACTCAGATAATCAGTTAAATTACGGACAGGGACGCGCGTTCCATAGAAAACTGCAATACCTCCAAGTATGTCGGTTGATTTTGTAACCAGAGGTGTTGTCATAATCATTGCTCCGTTTTTATACTAAGCATAACGGATTCCATTCTGGAATAATATGAGACCTAGATTCCCTACTGCCCCACGATGATAATGCGGATGTTGCCAAGGGAAGATGTGATCTTCTGGGTGTGGCATCAATCCCATCACATTACCGTCATGATTGTTGAGCGCAGCAATCCCCGAAACACTCCCATTGGGGTTTTGTGGATAGCCTACTGGATCACCATTAGCATCCACATAGGTTAAAGCAACCTGACCATTATTCCAAAGGCGTTGTGTCGCACGATCATCACGGGTCATCACACGACCTTCACCATGGGCAACAGGGCAGAAAATGAGATCAGTCATGCCTTCTGTGAATAAACTCGTGCTATTTTGGCTTGCTTGTAAATAGACCCATCGGCACTCAAAATGACCTTGCTCATTGTAAGTTAGCGTTACATCACGGTCTTCGCCTGATGCAAAATCAGTATTCGGCAATAAGCCTGATTTCAATAACACTTGGAAACCATTACAAATACCGAGTACAGGTCGTCCATTGAGGGCAAAGCGTTCCAGATCATCACGTAATTTGTAGCGTAAATCTTGCGCCCATAATTGACCTGCCCCTAAATCATCGCCATAACTGAATCCACCGGGGACAACCAGCATATGATAATCAAGCAGATGGCGTTCTCCAGCTAATAACTGGTTGATATGAACAATTTCGGGTTCACCCCCTGCTAATTCACATGCAAGCGCAGCATCATGATCTCGATTTGTACCATTGGCATGTAAAATCATCACTTTAGGATTACTATGTGGTTGCGTGTTTCGTGTTGGACGCGGAACGGATTCAGCAACAATGGCTTCTGACGGGGCAGGGCTATCGCTCATGATATGTCCACGATAGGCTTGTTCTAGTTCCGCTAAAGACATTGTGATAGCAGGCAAAGATGCTATTTCGTTAACTACGATGACTTTTTCACTTGTCACTGTGCCTAATGTATCATATGGGATGTTAACTAAGAAATTTTCAAATACATGGGTATCTTCTTCACGAATTTCAACAATGAAGCTTGTTTGCGTTTCTGCAAATAAGACCCGTCGCATGAAATCTTCAGCAGATTCACCTTTAATATCAGAATAAAACAGATCAACTTCTACACCTAACCCACCTGCGATGCACATTTCAGCTAGTGCAACAGCGATACCACCTTCACTGACATCATGGCAAGATTGTACTAATCCTGCTTGGATGGCTTGGTATAAAACACGCATCACATCAATAGCTTTTTCATTGGGTTGAGGCACAATGCCACCCTTAACGCTATGAATCATATTGAAGTGGCTGCCACCCATATGATCTTCTATACCGTTACCAAATGAATAAAGACGATTGCCAGCTTGTTTTAAATCCATTGTGACCGTTTTTTGCACATCAGGCACGATGCCCATTGCAGAAATAACGAGTGTCCCCGGAATGGCATGACGTGTGCCATCAGCATCAGCATATTCATTATTCAGGCTATCTTTACCACTGATGAAGGGCGCATTGTAAGCAATCGCTGCATCATGGCAGGCTTTAGTCGCTAATACCAACGATCCAAGACGATCAGGTAGATTTGGATTACCCCAACTAAAATTATCTAAGAGTGATACTTGGTCAGGGTCAGCACCGACAGCGACCAAATTACGGAATGCTTCATCAATGGCTGCCCATCCCATTGCATAGGGGTCAAGGGCTGTGTATTGTGGACAAACACCAATAGATAGGGCAAAGCCTTGTACTTTATCATCTACTTTTTGATGTTTAGTCTCAATTGGTACGATAACCGTTGCATCACCACCAACATGCTGTTCGATACCGACAAATGGCTTAACGACTGTTCCACCTTGTACTTCGTGGTCATATCGGCGAACAACATCTTCTTTACTACGGATATTAGGATGCGCGAGTAAATGTAGGAGTGTTTCTTTTATATCTACAACTGGCGTTTGAACATCTTCAAAAACGGGTCTTTCCCATTTTGCAAATAGCTCTCGGCGTGGTAAGCATTCATGCAGTAAATCTGTACCAATATCACAGACCACTTCATCCCCATAATTGAGCGTGATGCGTCCATCATTGCCGAATGTACCGATATTGGTAATTTCTACATTTTGCCCATCTGCAATTTCTTTCAGTCGATCCCATTGATCGGGCGAAACTGCCATTACCATACGTTCTTGAGCTTCACTGAGCCAAATTTCCCAAGGGCGCAAACCTGCATATTTCAGTGGAATGGTCTGGAGTTGGATGCTTGCCCCTAAAACTTCGCCCATCTCGCCAATGGCTGATGATAAGCCCCCTGCACCGCAATCTGTAATCGCTGTGTAGAGCTTTTCATCGCGTGCTTTTAGGATGACTTCTTGGACTTGTTTTTCGTTAATTGGATGCCCAATCTGCACACTGATTGAGGCGATGTCACTGGTATTCGTATCCATTTCCATACTGGAGAATGTTGCACCGCGTAAGCCATCACGTCCTGTACGTCCCCCAAGCACAACGACATAATCACCAGATTGTGGGTCAGTGACATGACTACCATGTGGCAGAATACCCACACATCCACAAAATACGAGCGGATTGGCGGTATAACCTTTATCATAGAGGATTGCTCCATTAACCGTAGGAATCCCCATTTTGTTGCCATAATCTTCAATACCATGTACCACGCCTGATTGAATCCGTCGCGGATGGAGAACACCGTCAGGGATGTCACGATCATCAATATCTTGAGGACCAAAACAGAGAATGTCGGTATTCGCAATGGGTTTTGCACTGACACCAAGCACATCTCTTACAACGCCACCGACACCTGTATTCGCACCACCAAAAGGTTCTAATGCCGATGGATGATTATGCGTTTCTGCTTTGAATGCGAGATCATACTCATCGTTAAAGCGCACAATCCCTGCATTATCGACAAAGGCACTATACACCCAATCTTTGTTGACATGATCGGTTGCACCTTTTAAATATTGCTGAATCAATCCATCAATGACTTCAACCTGACCGTTTTCATCTTCAAAATTGATCTTTGCTTTAAATGTTTTATGAATGCAATGCTCGCTCCATGTTTGCGCGACCATTTCTAATTCAATATCAGTTGGTTCGCGTCCTTCAGAGATATACCAACTTTGAACAGCCTTCATCTCATTTAGATCAAGCGACAGTCGCCGTTCGCTGCTGATTTCAAGCAATCTAGCATCAAGCGCACCTCGTAATGAGATTGTTTCTACCAATCCATCACTGGCATCAGGTGTGATAAATGGCGCACTAATGGCTTCATCAATGCTGTAGCGTTGAACAACCGTATTTGAAAATACAGTATTTGCGAGTTGTTCTAGGTCATGTGCTGATAAATCGCCCAATAATTTGAAACGTTGACCTGTTGCAACGTTTGTGAGGTCAATATTGAGGTTCTGAGTTGCACGGATTAAGTTTTCTGCGACAGGATCAGTTACCCCGACTTGTAAGGTAACATCAATAAAGTGATCGGCTTCGCTGGTATCTGATGTGCCAATAACATAGGTTTCAGTCACAGGATCAGCCAGCAATTCACGGGCAATACGGTTTAGATCATCGTCGGATAACACCCCCATAACAAAAAAAATACGGGTGTCGAAACAGCCCGTAAGAGATTTTATGTTGAGTTGGTGTGCGGTTTTCACCCACTGGTTGTGGGTATAATTAGTTCGAGAAAATACTTCAATGCGATAGGGTTGCAACTGACCCACACTTAAGCTCCTTGATTAGTCTCGTGAGACTTGCGAATGTTAAATCAGCTTTAGCATAATTGCAATTGTCTTAATGTAATTTAAGGTGAGGAATTTGTGAGGTCGTACTGTATGATAGATAGTATTCAGTAAGGGGCGTAAATTTTATGCAAAAAATAGGTACAGTAAAATTTGTTCAGATACAACGTGAACCACTCAAACTCATTCAAAATCCTGATACTAACTACGATGATCGCATTTATCAGACAACAGCGATTACGCGCGTTCAACAACTCCGTTTGACTACCCAAGGAGGGATTGGTATTACAACTGATGGTGTTTCATTACTTGATGTCCATAATGAAACCCATCCACAAACGCGCTATCGTGGCGATAATAAAATCTCGTTTGGTTTCACGCAACATTACAAACGAATACAGGAACGTTTTGGCGATCATATGACAGTAGGAGATGCTGGTGAAAATATTATCATTGAGGCTGATAGTGATATTTTGAATTTGGATACAAACCAGCGATTTTTCCTCAAACGTGATAATAACATATTAGTTGAATTGAGTGATGTCATTCCCGCGCCACCGTGTCGTCCCTTTAGTGTATATTGCGCCAAGGAAGATTTACAGGGACGCGATCTTAAAGAGGCATTGCAATTTCTCGATAATGGTACGCGCGGATATTATGCTGATGTTCAGCTAGAAGACGATATTGTTATTCAAGCAGGCGATGAGCTATGGATGACATAACTTTACCAATTAAGCGTAAAGCCTTTGCCTACATTACACAAAATAATAAACTTCTTGTTTTTGAACACCCTGATTCACCTGAAGCAGGGATTCAAGTACCAGCAGGGAGTATTGAAATTGGCGAAAGCCCACAAGATGGCGCATTGCGTGAGGCACAAGAGGAAACAGGATTGTCTCAGCTAAAAATTATGCGGTTTCTTGGTGAGCAAGTCCGTGATATGTCTGACTTTGGTAAATCAGAAATTCATCATCGCTATTTTTATCATCTCGTTTGTGATGATGATACACCTGAAACATGGCATCATGGGGAACGTTTTCCGAGCGATCAGCCCGATCATGATGGCAGTGTGATCCATCTGTTTAGATTCTACTGGGTTGATTTAGATGATCTGCCTCAATTAATAGCCGACCATGATTTTTATATTGCGACAATTCAGCACGATTTACTCTCGAACGAGGAAAACGCTCAATAAACAGAGTATTGCCATCAATCCACCTCCAATGAAAAAAGGTGTACTCGCGCCATATTGCTGAAAGAGAAAGCCGCCGATTAATGGCGCTGCGGCATTGGCTGCACTGACAAATGATGAACTCACACCCAGTACACTGCCGAATTCACCCTTTGCTACACGTTTGGTCATCAAGCTATTGAGGCTAGGGCGTATCAAACCTGCACCGACGGATAGTGGCACAACAACGACCAATACCCAAATGACACCCCACCAGCCACGATTCGCTTCATCAGGCAGTAAGACATTGATATTGCCCAAGATTGCTTCTGTGCTACTTGGTGCTTGCTGTGCGAGATCATATTCGGTGAGGTCACGCACATAGAAAAAGTGAGGTTGCTCAGGAGTCATTGCGAATAGAAATAATCCGATAGCGAGTAAACCTAATGCAATCAGGATAACCTTACGCTCGCCGTATTTTTGTGACCAGCGACCAATCAAGCGCACTTGTACTGTGACGAGGACGACCCCAACAACGAGAAACACAACCGCGCTCCCTTGTCCAAGTAAGCCTAATCGACTGAGTAAAAATAAACCCAGTAAACTTTCAAATCCAAAGAAAATGAGTTGCTGGGCAAACATCAAAATCAGTAAAGAATTGACTTTTGGATTAGCTAAGTAACGTCCCATCACAAAGGGATTAAAGCGAGTTGACGACCCTTGTCCACGTTTTTCAGGCGGTAGGGTCTCTTTAAATAAAAACCATGTTAAACCAATTGAGAGTAAGGAATATAAGGCAGCAGAAAAAGCGGGTACAGCCAAAGAATCGCCAGTTTCGAGCGCTACGAGCGATAAAATAGGTCCCAATATAAAACCTAATCCAAATGCTGCACCTGTTAAACCTAATCCTTGTGCGCGATTACTCTCATCTGTAATATCACTGAGTGCTGCTTGAGCGGTGGCAATATTTGCACCAAATAAGCCATCAACCACCCGTGATAAAATCACCAATGTTAAGGAATTAGCAAATCCTAGCATAATAAAACTGATACAAGTTGTAATCTGGCTGATGAGTAAGAGTGGCTTGCGTCCAAAACGGTCTGATAATGCACCCATCATAGGTACACCTACCAATTGCGCTAAAGGAAAAGCGGCTGCAATCAAACCAATTTGGAGAGGTGTTGCACCATAAGTTGCCCCGTAGAGGTGCAAAAGTGGCAAAATTAGAGTTAGCCCTAATACATCCACAAAGACCAATACAAAAATTGGGATAACACGATTAAAATCTAAAGCAGATGGGGTCGTTTCAGTCATCAAATGAACTTACTAGTGAAATCGCCAAGTTATTTATTTTTCCACTCAATAGGATACGACTTCGTTTGCATGGCTTCAACCCCTGCTTGGAAATCTTCACTGCGGAATAGTGCTGCTTGCGCCCATGCTTCGATATTCAATCCATTTTGAATGGCTGCAATATCATTGATGATACGTTTGCCATAATTGACTGCCATCGGTGCTGCTAATTTGAGTTCATCGGCGAGTTCATTCGCTTTTGTCATCAAGTCATTCTTGGGGACAATCGCATTAATCATACCCCATTGTTCAGCTTGAGATAGGTCAATGGTGCGCCCTGTTAAAATAACTTCTTTAGCGCGTGACGATCCGATGAGGTTCACTAGACGTGCTGTTCCGCCAACATCAGGGACAATCCCTAAGCGTGTTTCAGGTAAGCTAATGCGGGTACGTTCAGCGACAATGCGAAAATCACATGCGAGGGCAATCTCAAAGCCCGTGCCGATACAAAATCCTTGTATGAGGCAAATACTGGGTAATGATGAACGTTCAAGTTTTGTGAGTACCTCTTGTAGTGTCCGAGTTGTCGCAAAGAGGTTATTACGCCAGTTGTCACCGTATAATTCAACATAATCGTCTAATGCTGTTAGATCAATCCCTTGAGAGAACACCCGTCCTTCGGCACGGACAATCAATACACGCACATCTCCTGCATGAAAGGCTTTCTCAGCGTCATCGACAGCTTGCCCAATTTCTAGCATCATCGGCAAATTGACGGCGTTACGCTGGTCAGTTCTATCTAAAATAATATGGAAATTTTTGTTCTCTATGTCAGTTTTGATGCAATAATACACAGGCAACACTCCATTTATTGATTTATTCGTTATTTAGTATACCTGAGTCACGGTCAATTTAGCAGGTTTGCACAAGTAGAGTGTCATATCTTCGGATAGGTTACTAAATTGACAGCACAGATTGCGCGTGTGACAATATAGTCAGTTCCAAAAAATGTGTGTGTGTAGCGAGCCATGATGCAAATTATTATCAATACAATTGATACTGATACTAACCAGAAATTATAATTTCGGGGTATTGTATCATGTGCTTGCGCGATATTATTAGCCCCGTTAAGGGGCTTTTTTTTATTTGCCGTAAGGAGGCTAACTTTGGTGCAACAAGTAACGACCAATCTTGATAGTCCTGAATATGCTGTTCCAAGTGATAATCTTATTCCAGTATTGGATTATCCATCGAAAATGGCAGCTATTCCGCCATCACGAATGTTTACAATTAAGACCGCATTGAAAACCTATCTTGAAAAAGCTGGGTCTGATGCCGCAACTTATGACGCATCACAAGGCGATGGTGGCGCAAGCCTGCCCGGAGTACCACGTAAATATCTCGAACGTGCGCTCGAAATGCAATTAGAACATGGCACAGGTTATGATAAACCATTTGGAACGGATTTGTTTCGCTCATCAACGGCGGAACAATATTGGCAATTTACATCAGAAAGTGGATTCGGTCCTGGCAATATCATCTTTACCCAAGGTGGTCGAGATGCTTTGAATAAAGCCTACGGAGCAATGATAGCCTTAGGTAGTGGACGTATGGGAGATTTGCTGGTTGTTTCTCGTGTCCCTTGGATTAGTTATAACTGGGGTCCCTACAGCATTGGCTTAAATGTTTTACTTGCGCCAGGGCAACCTGAAGACGGTTGGAAATATACACCTGATTCGATTCGTGAATGTGTAGCATTTGCAGCGCGTGATGGACGTAAAATCGCAGGCATTGTCATTACATCACCTGATAACCCAACAGGGCGTACTATCCCTGTATCTGAACAAATTGAATTGGCGAAAACCGCCTTAGAAGCAGGCATTTCTTATGTGTTATTCGATTGGATTTATCATTGGGTGACAGAAGGTAGCCCCATTGATATCAATGAAGTGCTAGAAGCATTTACACCAGCAGAACGTGAACGCTTAATGTTCCTAGATGGCTTGACAAAAAGTTTAGGTGCATCCAATATCCGCAGCGCCCATCTGGTCGCAGGTAAAGATGTGATTAAGTATATCAATAGCCAAGCCTCACATGGCGTTATTCCGAGCTTCTTCGCTCAAGCGGTTGCAATGGCTGCTTATGAAGATGGCTTTGCTAATGCTGCTGCTTATATATCAGAACCGACTGCTGCGAGTCGTAAAGTTTTGAAAGCCGCCCTTGATGCTGAAAGTATGAACTACATCATGGGTGATGGTTATTATGCTTTCATTGATGTGACTCATGCGATTGAATCTGGCGGATTTAATGATTCTGAAGCACTAGGCTCACGATTAGCTGAAGATTTCGGTATTGCTGTTGTACCGGGTGCATTCTTCTCACAAGCAGGGGCAAATTGGGTACGTTTCTCGTATGCTCAACCCCCTGAAAATACCGAAAAGGCTGTGGCACGCTTCTTTGATGGGCTTAAATCATTTAGCTGATCGTGGTTGTTATTTAAAACACATCGAAATAAAAAACGGGAAAGCAATTTGCTTTCCCGTTTTGTTTATAACATTGACTGACTAACTGTAGAAATTATTCAGTTGGTGGCAGTAATACACCGTCAATGACGTGTACAACACCATTGCTTGCCATGACATCAGCAGCAACAACGTTATAGGTTGCGCCTGTACCGTCTGTCAGTGTTACACCATCATCGGATACGTTAACGGTTAAGGTAGCCCCATTGAGGGTTGTTACTTCCATACCATCTTCGAGATCAGTTGAAAGGACTGCGCCTTCTACAACATGATAGGTCAATACACTGCTGAGTAATTCTTGATTACTGAGCAATTCTTCTGCACTAAGACCAAGTGCTTCGAGTGCTGCTGCGAATGCTTCGTCAGTTGGTGCGAATACTGTGAATGGACCTTCACCATTGAGTACGGATAAGAAACCACCACGTACAACAGCGAGTGATAATGTTTCGAGACCATCTGTTTGTAGAGCAAGCCCAACGATTGTGAGGGTAGGTTCTTCTGCCATATCATCAGCAGCTTCTTCACTTGCTTCGTCTTCAGCTTCTTCTTCCATTGCTGCTGCTTCAACGATTAATTCATAATCGCCAGCTTCGCCATCACCAAATGTAGCTACTTCGATGGTAACAACACCAACAGCACTGAAACCTTCGAGACCTGAACTAACGCCACTGAAATCATCATTTTCAGCAAGGACTGCGCCATCTGCATCAAGTACACGCAGAACGGTATCTAAGCCATCAACACCGTTGAGGAAGATATTGACTACGTCGCCTTCAGCTAATGTAAGTTCGTAAGGAACGCGGTTACCAGCAGTGATGCTTCCTGTAACGGTATCACCAATTGAAATTGCTTCAGCTTGTTGTACGAAGAATACCATGTTGCCTGCAACGACTGCGCCATCTGCACTTGGTACGTTGTCAGCATCAGGACCTAATTCGATAACAACAGCGAGGTTGTCATCACCGAGATCAATGAGGTTAGCGAAACCAACGAGTCCACGACGTGGGAGTTCAATGTTAACGCTTGCTGCCGTCATCATCATATCTGCTGTGCCGTTAACGGTATAACCAATACGTTCGAGGAATAGTGTAAGTTGTTCTTCGCCTTCAAGCTCAGTATCACCAATAACAGTGCTGTAGCTTGCTGGAGGAATAACAATAATGCGTTGGTCATCCATAGCAAGGTTGATAGCGTTGTTGCTAGGTGTAATTTCGTAGCTTTCTGGGTAATCGAATGTGAAACCAGCTTCATCATCGTATGATGCAACAGCAACATCCATGTCGCCCATGTCCATAGGTTCTTCAGTAGCTTCCATGTCCATAGCTTCTTCGGTAGCTTCCATGTCCATAGCTTCTTCAGTAGCTTCCATGTCCATAGCTTCTTCAGTAGCTTCCATGTCCATAGCTTCTTCGGTAGCTTCCATCTCTTCGGTGGGTTCTACTGCTTCTGCTTCTACTGTTTCTTCAACAACAGCGACTGCTGTTGGCTCAGGTGTCTCTTCTTCCTGCGGACCACAAGCTGCGAGGAAAATTGCAAGAATTGCTACTAAAATCGCAATCTTGCGAAAGTGATGTTTCACCATTACGTATTACTCCTTAGATAATTATTATAAAATGGGTAGATACCCTAAATACTGATAGCTATATCGTTTTATTGAGTTCTACTGCACCAAAGTGCAAAAATCTCAGGTCATCATACCACGCCTTTACAGACCTGACATGATAAAATGTGCACAAAAATCTGACATATTTAAGTGTTTGATGCCATGAAGTTGGATAAAGTAGACGTATCTTGGATATTAACCCCTATTTTATCGCGATTAATGCGTCGTAGCAATCCCGTTAATACGTTTTTTGAACCGATTTCAACAAATAGATCAACCCCTTGCGCGATCATCATTTCAATTGATGGTGTCCAGCGAACACTACTTACCAATTGTTTTTCTAAATTTGTGCGTAATATCTGAGCATCCGTGACAGCACAAGCACATACATTTTGAACAACAGGAATCTGGGCATTGCTAATACCTGCTGCATTCAATGCTTCAATAAATTGCTCTTTAGCAGGATTCATCAATGGTGAGTGTGTTGCTACACTCACATCGAGTGGCATTGCGCGTCTTGCCCCTGCTTCTTTTGCTAATTCGATAGCAAGGTCTAGTGCAGCTTTATCGCCACTGATGACAACTTGTCCCGGACAATTATCATTTGCAATCACGACAATACCGCCTGATTGCTCGGATGCCTGTTTCACGACAACTTCAACGGCATCAATATCAAGTGCGAGGATGGCTGCCATACCACCGGGATGCTTTTCACCAGCATCTTTCATTAATTGACCGCGTGTTTGTACGAGTTTGACACCATCTTCATAACTCAATGCCCCTGCAACCGTTAAGGCTGTAAATTCTCCGAGACTATGCCCAGCAACAAATGCAGGGATAGCATCAGGCATTTCTTGTTTTAACGCAAGATACACAGCCATACCACAGACATACATTGCAGGTTGTGTGATAGCTGTATCACCAAGTACATCCTCAGACCCTTCAAACATCATCTTTGATAGGTGGATACCCATAATATCATCTGCTTGTTGGATGGTTTCTCTTGCAATTGGGTAAGCATCGAAAATGTCTTTACCCATACCAACAGCTTGCGAGCCTTGACCGGGGAATATAAAAGCTGTTTTTGTAAAATCAATCATTATTTTGATCCTCCATTAAATAAAAAATCGCGCTCATAGTAGCACGATTTTTCATTACTGACGAATAAGCAACTTATTCGTCATCGACATCAATGACAGATTCGCCACGATATGAACCACATTTTGTGCAAACACGATGTGCAACATGGTATTCGCCACAAGTCTCACAAACCACAAGATGGTTGAGTGAGAGTCCATCGTGTGCGCGACGGCGGTTACGACGGGATTTTGAAACTTTACGCTTTGGAAGCGGACCCATAATGGTGCTCCTTCATGATTAAGGGATGGTATATCATCTGAACTGAAAAATTATAACGAGAGCAAGGCTTAATTAAAAGGGTCAAGCGATAATTAATGCAGGTTAATAGATTTTATTTAAATTTTAGAGCAAAAATCGCTTAATTGCCTTCTAAAATATTGCTTTAGAAGGCATGTATTGGTTGTATGCGGTTGTTGCTTTGTATTCAAATTCGCGCTAGGGTAGAGGGCAATGATATTTTCTGACAAAATCAGCGCCATCTATTATTTAGATAAAGAATGAGTCAACTATGTACAATCGCAATACGAGCCTGCGCCTAACAGGAACGATTTTTATCACACAAAGTTTATTTTCAGCAGCCCAAATAGCTATCCTTACATTATTGACTATTATGGCAGCAGAATTGAGTGGAAGAGATAGCCTTGCTGGTATCCCCGTCACCATCAATACCTTAGCCGTTGCTATTGCATCTTATCCTGTTGGTATTCTGATGGGTAAGTTCGGACGACGCTTTGGATTAACGATTAGCTATGGCATCAGTATTTTAGGAGCTATTCTTGGTGTCTTTGCAATTCTACAAGGATGGTTCTGGTTGCTGATTGTGAGTGCTGCTGGGATTGGTATCGGGCGTGCTGGTGGTAGTCAAAGCCGCTTTATTGCAGGTGATCTCTTTTTTGAGAATGAACGCGCACGCATGATTGGTGTCATCGTCTTTGCAGGGACAATGGGGGCTATCTTTGGTCCTCAGATGGTTGTGCCCGGTGGACAATTATCGACTTATTTAGGTTTTGATCCGAATACAGGTCCTTGGGTGATCGCTGCTATTTTTTATACACTTGCAACAATTTTAACATTTATTATGTTACGTCCTGAACCGATGAAGATTGCAAAAATCATTGAAATTGAGGAAGATCGGCGCAAAAAGAAAAAACGTGATGAAAATGATAAAGGGCGACCTGTTCGGGAGCTTTTGAAGCTACCGCGTGTCCAACTTGCCGTTATTTCAATGCTGATAAGTCAAGTTGTCATGGTCATGTTGATGGTGATGACACCGCTTCATATGGTAAATCATGGTCATTCTACAGCGAATGTATCAATTGTGATTACGGCTCATACACTCGGGATGTTTGGTTTAAGTGCAGTCACAGGTTATCTGATTGACCGTTTAGGGCGTGTGCCGATGATGGTAGTAGGTGCATTAACCTTGCTAACGGCTGCGATAATCTCACCATTAGGAACACAAATGCCATTTTTGGTGATTGGATTATTTTTACTAGGTTTAGGTTGGAACTTTGGTTATGTTGCAGGTTCATCATTATTGTCAGATGCCCTAGAAGGCGTAGAAAGTACTCGGATGCAGGGTGCAAATGATATGTTTGTATCGGGGGCAGCAGCATTGGGTAGTTTTAGTTCGGGACCAATTTTTGCAACGGGTGGCTTTATCACAGTTGCTGGATTAGGCATCGTTGTTGTATTGATCTTTGTCTGGCTAATTCGCTTACTCGCACCACAACAATCCATACCGACAATAACGGATGAGTTGCAGAACCAATAATGTCACGGTAAGCTACCTATTCAATTATCATGAACAAGGTTAAGGTGTATGCGCCTCGTTTATATCGGTATCGGATGGGTAGCTGGTATTATTCTTGCTGCCAGTTTTCCCTCAATCATTCCTTTATTTTGGCTGATTGCGCTAGGTGTTGCTACAACACTGGCGAGCTTTGTACGGGATACACCTTACTTCTGGTGGATGATGGCTGTTTTAGCAATCGTCTGTGGGGGATTCCGCTATAGTTTTGTTCCTCAAACCAGCGATTTAGCACAGTATAATGATGTCGGTTCAGCGACGATTGAAGGTGTCATAGTTGCTGAACCTGATTTTCGTGATGATCGTTTACAAATCCGCCTCGCTGCTGAAACAATTCAATTTGGCGCAGAAATGGCAAATACATCAGGTCTTATTCTGGTTAATGCACCGCGCGTTAATGATGTAGCTTACGGAGATCGCATTCAAGTTACAGGATTATTGACTATACCTGCGACCTATGACACATTCTCTTATAGCGACTTTTTGGCACGCGAAGGTATCTATAGTGTGATGGAACTCGCCATTGTCGAAGTTATTAATCATGATGAGGGTAATCCTCTGTTTGCATGGTTATTGGACTCAAAAAATCATTTGATGAATCGTGTGAATGATGCACTTCCTGATCCTGAATCTGCTTTATTAATCGGGATTTTACTCGGCAATGAGCGTGGTATTGACCCCAAACTCTCTGAGGCATTTACGCGTGTTGGCGCATCTCATGTAATTGCAATTAGTGGTTTTAATATGGCGATTATCGCAGGCTTGGTGATGGGTATTCTCGAAAAACCCTTCAATAAGCGCAAATGGATTGCGACCGTGATAGGTGTCCTTGTGTTAGCAATTTATACGCTATTGGTCGGTGCGAATGCGGCTGTTGTGCGTGCTGCAATCATGAGCAGTATGGTATTTATAGCCCCGCAACTTAACCGCCGAAGTTATATACCTGCTTCACTTGTCTTTGTGGCGCTTGTCATGTCGGCTCAAAATCCATTAGTTCTGTGGGATTTGAGTTTTCAACTGAGTTTTTTCGCTGTCTTAGGGCTGGTCTTATTTACTGAGCCATTAGAACGACAGTTTAAACGCCTTCTACATGGGATACTGCCAAACCCTATCGCTGAACGAGTGGGTGCATTTCTCAATGAGCCAATTGTTGTCTCAATTGCTGCGCTCATCATGACGATGCCTCTAATTATCTTATATTTTGGACGTTTATCATTGGTGTCTTTGCTCGTAAATTTGTTGATTGTCCCTGTACAAGCCTTGATCTTATTATGTGGTGGTTTAGCACTCATTATTGCGATATTCGCCCCTAGTTTGGCACAAATTTTCTTCTGGCTTGATCTCGTTCTACTACGATGGACAATTGGTGTGGTGCGATATTTTGGCGATTTTGCATATGCAGATATTGAGATTAGTTTACCGAGTTATCTCGTTTGGGGATTCTTTGTAGCGATTATCGGAGGTTCAATTGTGAATGTAACACGTCCTAAATGGGCAATTCGTGCAGGGTATTGGCTTCAGAAAAATCCTATTTTACCAACGCTGTCACTGGCTATTTTGGGTTTATTGATATTATTCTTGACAATTCTTACCAGCCGTCCAGATGGACGCTTGCATGTTTGGTTTCTTGATGTCGGTCATAGTAATGCAGTCTTAATACAAACACCGAATGGGTCACAGATATTGGTCGATGGCGGGCGTTTTCCCTCACGCTTGTTGACTTCCATCGGTGATCGTGTGCCATTTTATGATCGTGAACTCGAATTACTGATTATGACACATCCTGATGAGTTCGACTTAGGCGCATTACCCTCTGTTTTGCGACGTTACGAGATTGGTGCAGTCTTGACAAATGGGCAAGATAATTTGAGTGATACATATCAGAATATTCAATCCGCACTGTCTACAAATGAGATAGTACCTGTTGTTGCAGGCTATACCGTTGAATTAGATGATGGTACATTGATTGAAGTGCTACATCCTCAGACTACGCCTGATCTGAGTACAGATATAAGTGATGCAGCAATGGTCTTACGGGTAAGCTATGGCGATGTTTCATTTTTGTTAACATCGGATGTATCACAAGGTGGACAAATCGAAATGTTAGAATCAGGACAATGGATTGGGGCATCTGTGATGCAATTACCACAGCATGGCACAACACGTAGTCTGAACGGCTCATTTTATAATGCAGTACAACCGCAAGTCGTAATTGCTCAGTATGATGAGGCAAATCGACGTGGTGATCCTGATAGTGATGTTTTATTCATGCTAGGGGATGTACCATTATTTGTAACAGGGGATCAGGGTACACTGCATCTATCAACAGATGGGCGTACCCTATGGGCAATATCAGAAGACGTTTAAGAATGCACCCACGGTATAGAGCAAGCCAACTACTCCGGTAACAATACTCAGTGGTAATGCTGCTTTACCTTTTTTCTTTTTTGATCTCGATGCTCCTGCTGCGATTAATGGCAATAAGAACATGGCAACCCGTGCTGCAAATGCAGGGAAGGCATAGACAATATCGCTACGCGAATACCATGATTCACCAACTGTTAAGTTAAAGATTGCTAATACCATAGTTGCATACAGCAAATTACCTGCAAGTTCGTTACCATCTGCTAAAAGAAATGTGGTGAGTAATGCCATAAAAAAGACCAAATAGATCAAAATATCACCGATGCCATCGGGGCGTAAGGTTTGGAAAAATGCGTTGACTTGTTCCATGACTTGGTCCGTTTGTGCTAATAAGCTAAAATCCATAATTGCTCTCCTTGTGGGATAATTTCTATATATCTAAATATTTCATTTCATCAGTATACTGCATACAACATGCAGTAATTGTATAAACATTCTTATATTTACAGATAACTGTTATTATATAACAGACTCAACAATAGTTAGATACGATACACTATGATGAATCAAATTTTATCAAGTCTCAATGAGTGGTGGACGCGCCAACGTCCTGCAACACAATCCTTACCGCATTACATTTGGGTAGCCATTAGAAATTATATCCGTGCTGGGACAGGATCACGCCAAGCTGCTGCATTGTCCTATTATGCAATTTTTTCAGTTTTTCCGTTGACCTTATTGCTCGCTGTCGGGATTGGTAATATTGTAGGACCTGTTGCTGCTGAGGAACAAATTGCGCGTGGTTTAGAGATTTTTTTACCGACTGGCACAGTCGATGCGATTCAATCTGCGCTCGGTGATTCGATTGGGCAGAGTAGCTCTTTTGGTTTGGTGGCAACGGCTGCACTCATTTGGGCAGCAACTAATCTTTTCACCCATATTACCCTTGCTTTAGATGAGACATTTGCTGCTGAACATAGCCGTAGTATTGTGCGTCAACGGGTACTAGCCGTTATCATGGGCTTGATATTGGTTGTACTGGTTTTAGCCTCTTTCGTTACATCTGGGGTACTGCGCTTAATTTCTGCATTTTCACCCGGTGTGCCAAATTTGTGGATTAGAATTGGTATTTTTTTCTTACCGATAGGCTTGGATATTGTCATCTTTGCGCTGCTATTTCGTTATGCACCTGCGCGTGAAGTGCATTGGGATGCGATTTGGCCTGCTGCTATTATTGGCTCGATAGGCTGGGAGTTCGCTAAAGGTGCATTTGAGTGGTACTTAGCCAATCTGGCAACTTATTGGATTATCTATGGCAGCATTGCAATTGGTATTGTATTACTATTTTGGGCTTGGTTGATTGCATCTATCTTCTTATTTAGTGCTGAATTATGCGCTCAATTAAATTATTGGCTCATTGCGGAAGAAGATCGTCGTGCGGAGGAACAAGAAGCGCGTCGTCAGATTATGATTATGCTCAATGAAGAAGTATTACCATCATCACCACCAATAGCACCTCCAACAATTATCATAGAAACTACACCCCCGACACAATAAAAAAAGGCATTACACAGACTTGTAATGCCTTATACGTGACTATGCTTATCATGATTAACGCTCATTGAGCAAATATTGCCCGATATTAACAAGTCCTTTACCGATGCTGCGTTGCGCGTTTGTCAAAGGTGATTGTTTATAATCGTTAATTTGCCGTGCAAGACGCTCATTTTCTGCATAGCGTTGTAAATCTTTGAATTGTTCATGTCGTACATTATATTCTGCGTGATACATTGTTTGCTCCTAGATACTTCATTCGATGGTGTTGATGATTAAAGTGCAACCATTTCGGCGCGTAACTTTGTTATCATTCGCCGAAAGCGACGCACACTCTGTGTTTGTTGTGTGTGCTGTAGTTGACGCGCTTGATTCGCTTTTTCTTGCAAATCGCGTTGATGATTCTGGATCAATTGCTCTGCAACCCAATTATTCTGGAACATAATCTATCTCTTTTCTGTAAGTGATTGCGCTAAGGCTGGTCTAGTCGCATTTTTATTTAACAAGCGATATGTCTTTGGTCGCGGAAATGATTATCAACAGAAGGGATGTCTTCAAGGATAAAAAAAGCCACGAGCATGGATACTCACGGCTGGCAATGACTTGAAAAGATCAGATCATCTTATTGCACAGTGGATGTGAGTAGGATATGTGTATTGCTAGCGAATTCAACACAATTAAATGTGCAACCGCTGTTTAAAATTTCTGTCTTCATGCCTACTCCTTTCCTTTATAATGTATTGAATGTGTATATGATTTAGCCATAAATGACATGATAAAACAGCTTTTAAAGCATGTCAACAGTTTTTATTAGCTTTTATAATAATTTTACACATTTTAAAGAAATTTTAAAGGTTATAAAGGGTCAAATTTATGAATTATTAATAAATAACAGCAGACTTTCCCCGTAGCATAACGCCTAGCTTTCAGATACACTGTTTTGTCGAAAAACCGTCCAAAATAGTCAATTGAACAGAGATATATGTCAGATTTTTTTGATTTTGATCCTGAGAATGATGAAGTTGTTGATCGTGAAGTTATTGAACACGATAAACCTGCTACCGATCGTAGCATTGCCCGACGTATTGCACTACAAGCACTCTATGAGATTGATTCAGCGAATCATGGTGTGGGTGAAGTGATTACACATAACCTCGGGTTTAGTCCAGACCAACGCACTGTCCGCAATTATATTGTTCATTTAGTGCGTGGCATTGTTGCAAAGCGTTTTGAACTTGACCAAGTTTTACAAAAATATGCGCCTGATTGGCCGATTAATCAAGTAGCTGTGGTAGATCGAAATATCTTACGAATTGCCTTATTTGAGCTAGGGGTCGAGACACGTACTCCTGTCAGTGTGGCAATTGATGAAGCGGTTGAATTAGCTAAACTTTATGGTGCGGAAAATACGCCACGTTTTGTAAATGGTGTTCTTGGTGCTATTGCGGAAAACCTCGATGCTATCCGTGAATATATCTCAGATGTGACTGAATTTGTTGAAGATGCTGACGCTGTACCAGTAGATGATGCCAGCGATCATACAGAAAGTGTTGCAGCAGGTCATATTAGACCCTTCGGTGCTACCGAAATTGATGACGACGAAGATTCTAATGATGATGATGACACATCGGAATAGATTATCGTTGGTGTTTATCACTAAAGGGTGTTGCAATAACTAAGATACTTGTACAATATTGCCGTTTTGTAATCAAACATGATGAATAGGAAAATTTAATATGGCTAGAGAACTCATTGCGCCACATGGTGGTACATTGATAGATCGTCTTGTGCCTGCTGACAAACGTGATGCGATGTTAGCACGGGCAAATCAAGCACCAAAAGTTGAACTTTCAGCAGTTTCGCTCTCTGATGTGATGCTCATTGCAATGGGTGTTGTGAGTCCGCTTAAAGGCTTCATGGGGCAAGATGATTATCGTCGGGTTGTGCATGATATGCACCTCGAAACAGGTGAACCTTGGACAATTCCGATTACATTACCTGTCGATACCGCAATGGCTGAATCACTAGCTGTTGGTAGTGATGTTGCCTTAGTTGATGAAGCAGGTAACCTCGTTGGATTGCTCGAACTCAGTGATAAATATGCTTATGATAAAGCGGTTGAAGCCGAGCATGTGTATCGTACAACTGAAGCAGCACATCCCGGTGTAGCGCGTGTCTATGCCCAGCCTGATATGTACATCGGTGGTGATATTTGGGTATTTGATCTCCCTGAACCAGAATTCCCCAACGAATTTTTCACACCCGCCCAATCGCGTGCTTATTTTAAAGAGCAAGGGTGGAGCGAAATCGTAGCCTTCCAAACCCGTAACCCAATTCATCGCGCACACGAGTATCTTCAAAAAGTAGCAATGGAATTGGTCGATGGCTTAATGCTACATCCCTTAGTTGGTGAAACTAAGAGTGATGATGTCCCTGCTGATATTCGGATGGAAAGCTATCGCGTTGTGATTGAGCATTATTATCCTAAAGGGCGTGTTTTACTTAATACATTCCCTGCTGCGATGCGCTATGCCGGTCCTCGTGAAGCTGTTTTCCATGCAATTTGCCGTAAAAACTATGGTTGCTCACATTTTATTGTTGGTCGTGACCATGCAGGTGTTGGCAAATATTATGGTACATATGATGCACAAGATATTTTCGATGAGTTCGATAAAGCTGCCATTGACATCACGCCATTGAAATTTGAACATGCTTTTTACAGCAAAAAAGAACAAAAAATTGTCACCGCTAAAACATCTATTCATGGCAAAGAAGATTGGATGTTTTTGAGTGGTACACAAGTACGAGAATTATTGACAGCAGGGGAAGCCTTACCTGAAGAATTTACACGTCCAGAAGTTAGTAAAGTCTTACTTAAAGGTTATGCTCAGATGAAGAACGAGAGCTAACGGAAAATGTTCCGTTTCTTTCGCCGCAATCAAGCTCAACGCGTCCTACTGTTAGGGCTTGATTGTGCGAGCCCATCACTCATTTTTGAGCAATTTAAATCACATTTACCGACACTAACATCGCTCA
Source organism: Phototrophicaceae bacterium (assembly GCA_049680565.1). GTDB lineage: Bacteria > Chloroflexota > Anaerolineae > Aggregatilineales > Phototrophicaceae > JAUZRW01. The sequence continues at coordinate 23,275 of JBAUIA010000101.1, read as the reverse complement.
TGAATCGCGGAACATGGGGTAACTTAACATCATCGACCCCATGTATCACTGTCCCCGCTTGGGCAAGTATGACCAGTAGTCGGGATCCCGGTGTTTTAGGTATTTATGGTTTTCGTAATCGTGCAGCGCATGATTATGATTCCTTATTCGTTGCTGATGGACGCTATATCAAGCAAAAACGGATTTGGGATTATGTGGGTGAAGCAGGCGGCGAATCGGTGGTTCTTAATGTACCGCAGACGTATCCTGTGATGCCAATATCAGGACATCTTGTGAGTGGTTTTCTCACACCCGATACAGGGACACAATTTGCTTATCCTGCGATTTTTAAGCAAGAAGTTCTCAAACATTTCCCTGATTATCAATTTGATGTGCGTGATTTTCGTAATGTGGATCGGTCACAATTGTTACAACAACTGATTGAGTTGACCCATATCCAATACGAATTGTTGCATCACACATTGATGAACAAAAATTGGCAATTTGCGATGCATGTTAATATTAGTCTTGATCGGATTCATCATGCCTTTTGGCGCTATCACGATCCACAACATCGTCTACATGAAGCCGATAGCCCCTTTAGTACGGTTATTTTGGATTACTATAAACTGGTTGATGAATGGCTCGGACGCATCATTGCTGATTTAGATGATGATACAGCGATCATTGTTGCTAGCGATCATGGTGTAAAACGTATGGATGGTGCAATCGCCATTAATGAATGGCTCTGGCAAAATGGTTGGCTTGTTCTAAAGCAATCACCTGATGGTATAACCCGTTTTTCTAATGATTTAGTGGATTGGGAAAATACACGTGCATGGTCAACAGGTGGCTATTATGGACGTATTTTCATGAATGTTGCTGGACGCGAACCGATGGGTATGATCCCACAATCCGATTATGAGGCAGTGCGTGATGAACTTGCACAAGCAATTTGTGCGATCCCTGATGATCGTGGACAAGCATTGCATACAACAGCGTATAAACCTGAAGAAATCTATCAGCATGTTAATGGCATATCCCCTGATTTATTAGTGTACTTTGGTGATTTACATTGGCGCTGTGTTGGTGGTGTCGGCTATGGGCAACACTATACCTTAGAAAATGATACAGGTCCTGATGATGCCAATCACGCACAAGATGGTTTATTCATTATCTATAATCCACGCCAAAAAGGGCAAGGACAGATCAGCGATCATCAACTAATGGATATTGCCCCTACCGTACTATCACTAATGGATATTCCAATCCCTGATACGATGCAAGGGCGTATTATTGCAACTTAACAAACTTAGTTTTTTTAGTAACTTTAAAAATTTCAATTATGAAGGAGTATCAAAAATATGGCAGATCATCCCGGTTTTGTATTGTGGTTCACAGGATTATCAGGTGCGGGTAAAACAACTATCGCGCAAGCATTATTGCCAAAATTGCAAGAAAAAGGCATGAAAATCGAACGTCTTGATGGTGATGTTGTTCGTGAAAGTTTGACCAAAGATTTAGGATTTAGCAAAGAAGACCGTGACAAAAATATCGAACGGGTTACTTTTGTTGCCAAGTTGTTGAGTCGTAACAACGTGGGTGTTTTAGCATCATTTATTTCACCCTATGCTGCAACACGGCAATATGTCAGCGATCAAACAACTAACTTCCTTGAAGTGTACGTCAGCACACCGCTTGAAGTATGTGAAGATCGTGATGTTAAAGGAATGTATGCCAAGGCGCGTACAGGTGAAATTAAAAACTTTACAGGTATTAGCGATCCGTATGAAGTTCCTGTAAATCCCGATATTGAAGTACCAACGCACGAACAGACACTCGAAGAATCAGTTGATTTCTTAGTGGCTGAACTTGAAAAACGTGGTTACTTACCGCAAGGTTAATCACTGACATTAATAATAAAAACGGGATGCATTTTTATAGGCATCCCGTTTTTGTTAATGATTATTGTGCAGTTGCAGGGGCTTTATTACTTGGTGAACTACTGCGATTGAAATATTTTTCAATTTCAACAGCGAATAAGACAATTGAGCCAACACCAAATGCGACAATCATCTGTGTGAGATTGATTGGAGCAGTTTCAAAACTGGTCTGCATAAAGGGTACATAGAGAACAATTAATTGTAAGACAAATGTTGATAACACTGCCCATAAGAGCAAACGATTCTTCTTGAATCCATCACGGAAGAAACTGGATTTATCTCCTGCGTGAATCGCCATGACTTCAAACATTTGTGTAAAGGCTAAAATTGTAAAGGCAATCGAGCGCGGAATACGTTCGACTAAGCCAACAATACCTTCACTAGACCCTTCTAGCTCAATACCTTCATCATCAATTGAATGACCGCCTAAAAATTCAAGGCGTTCTTCTGCTGATGCTGCATCCCATGTTGTAACATCGATTGGTAGATTCTCAATAACATCTTGTTCGTCGAAACCATAATCATCCAATAGCGCAAATAGCTCTGATGAATCAAGTTCAGCAACGCTGTTTTCAGGATTAAAGACATTAATACCGATGTCGTTATACCCCCAAATATAGCCCCCAAGTGTCAGAATAGCGATCAAAATACCGATTAAGATGATATGTCGCCCGATACCACCTGCAAAGACACTTTCGTCTTTGTGGCGTGGTTTACGCTCCATAACACCTTCTTCAGCAGGTTCAAAGCCCAGCGCGATAGCTGGTAAACCATCTGTAACAAGGTTGATCCATAAAATTTGGATAGCGAGTAACGGAACAGGCATCCCAACAAGTAATGCAACGAACATGACCAAAATTTCGCCGACATTAGAACTGAGCAGATATTTGATAAATTTCTTGATATTGTCGTAAATTGCACGACCTTCTTCGATAGCAGCGACGATACTCGCAAAATTATCATCAGTGAGTACCATTTCAGATGCGCCTTTACTAACATCTGTCCCTGTGATGCCCATCGCAACCCCAATATCAGCTTGCTTGAGGGCAGGCGCATCATTAACACCATCGCCTGTCATCGCTGCGATATTGCCCTTTTGTTGCAATAGCTTGACCAATTTCAGTTTATGGGTTGGTGATACGCGCGCAAATGCAGAGGTTGTTTCAAGGCTTTTGCTGATTTCTTCATCAGTCATTTCATCAAGTTGATTGCCTGTAATCGCATGTTGACCCTCTTCAAGAATACCAAGATTGCGAGCTATAGCTTCAGCCGTAAGCGCATGATCGCCTGTAATCATAATCGAGCGAATACCTGCACTACGCGCTGTTTTAACTGCTTCTTTAGCTTCAGGACGTGCTGGGTCAACAATACCCACTAAGCCAATTAGAATGAGATTACGCTCAATGTCCTCGCTGAGTTCACCTTCTGGGGCAGCATCTAAGGCGCGGTATGCAACACCGATGACACGTAAGCCTTGTTTTGCCATCATATTGACATGCTCATACCATTGTTGCCTACGATCCTCCTCAAGTTCAACACGTCCATCAGGGACATGCTCATGCGTTGCCCAGCCAATGAGCTTATCAGGCGCACCTTTGGTAATACTGATATAGCTATCAGTTCCAAACAGGCGCTGTGCGTTATCACCAACAACATGATGGACGGTGGTCATTGCTTTACGTTCACTATTGAATGGTAATTCGTTAATACGCGGCAAATCTTCTTCGAGTTTTTCGCGTGTCCAGCCGACTTTTTGGGCAGCAATAATAAGTGCGCCTTCAGTTGTATCACCAACAATCGTATATTGACCCTCTTTTTGTTCGACATAGGCATTGGTCGATAAAGCCATTGCTTTCAAGAAACGACCTAATGAATCGTCTTGATGGGGATCAATTTCAGAATGGTCAAGTTCATCGGTGAATGTCCCTTCGGGCGTATAGCCAATGCCTGTGACATCCACATCATGATGACGCGGTAATGCAAGAAAAGTTGCTGTCATCTCGTTTTTGGTCAATGTGCCTGTTTTATCAGAACAAATGACGGTTACACTGCCAAGGGTTTCGACAGCAGGCAAGCGTCGAATCAAAGCATTGCGTTTTACCATGCGACCTGCACCGAGTGATAAACCAATCGTGACGAGGGCAGGTAATCCTTCAGGAACAGCAGCAACTGCCAAACTTACGGCGATGAGGAACATTTCTTGCCAAGGAATCCCTTGTATTTGCCAGCCCACAAGGAAAACAATAATCACAACAACGATCGCACCCCAGAATAATACATTGCCTAATTGGGCTAAACGGCGCTGAAGCGGTGTTTCACCTGTTTCGACTTTGGTGAGTAGATCAGCGATTTCGCCGAGTTCGGTTTTTAAGCCTGTTGTTGTGACGATCATTGCACCACGCCCAGAATTGAGCGCTGTCCCCATGAACACCATATTCTTACGATCTCCAACAGCGACTTTGCTTTCACTGATTGGATCAATTGTCTTGCCCACTGGCAAGGATTCACCAGTGAGGGCTGCTTCCATTGTTCGCATACTATTGGTTTCAATCAAGCGTCCATCCGCAGGGATGCTATCGCCTTCTTCTAATAAGACCAGATCACCGGGGACAAGGTCTTCGGCACTGACTTTTGTCACTGAACCACCACGTTTGACGCTAACTTGTGGCACTTGCATAGCACTGAGTGCCGCGAGGGCTTGTTCTGCCTGAAATTCTTGATAGATACCTAAAGCTGCATTCAACACCACAATGACAGCAATAACAATGAAATCAATATATTCCCCTAAAAAGGCAGATACGAGTGCTGCGAAAATCAATAACCAAATTAAAGGATCATTGAATTGTCCCCAAATTAATTCAAACCAATTGATTTCTTCATCGCGTGGGAGGGCGTTCGCTCCATATACATCCAGCCTCTTTTTTGCTTCTTTTGCTGTGAGACCCTCTTTGCCATCTGTTGCGAGGTCTTTAATGACCTCATCAACACTGAGTTGGAAAAACTCCGCCATAAGAACTCCTTGTAATGAATAATTACATCGTAAATCAAATATATGTCTTGCCCATAAATTTCTGCATACTGATTGTCTTCGTATTTCATCTAATAATGTGCTTGAACAACAACAGCCACACTTTTTGTTAATGTGGCTGTTGTCCGTAACACTGTGTTTTCAAAAATAAGTGATGACACAATGTATCATTATAATCTATCCTGATGATTACTAGTTATTCGCCTCATCATAATCATACGTCGCATCAACCAACTCAGCTTCCACGGACTGCGGAATCTCTATAGGTTGACTATCCGCATATTGTGCTTGTGATTCAGCAGCTAAATCATTATAAGGTGTTTGATCTTTAAGCACAGTCATGCCATTGCGAATTTCGCCAAGATCACGCACAAGTTGCTGTTCTAAATTACTGAGAATGTGCATAACATAGTCATCAGCTTCAGCCGTGATGCGTGATGCTTCTTGCTTGGCTTGCTCTTTGATATTATCTGCCCGAACTTGTGCAGCATGCACTGTAGCATTTTGATCGAGCATATTTTCGGCTTTTTTACGATGTTCTTGCACAATGCGTGCAGCTTCTTCGTGTGCTTCTGCCAAAATACGATCACGTTGTGCGAGGATTCGCGCTGCTTTTTCAATTTCTTCTGGTACAGAAATACGCATCTGGTCAATAATTTCTAAGGTGCGCTCTTCGTCTACCATTGTGTATTTGGTGCCAAATAAATGGCGACCTTCATCCACTAAATCTTCTAAACGATCCACTAAGTGTTGTATATCCATGTGATTTCCCTCTCCACCCGCTGGCAATTAATTATTCATACCCAAAGCGGTTCTTCAATGCTTGATTAACATGGGGTGGCACCATTTGTGATACATCACCACCGAGTTCAGCAATTTCGCGCACTGTGCTAGAGCTAATATGAATAAGACGCACATCTGCAAGAATTGCAATTGTTTCTATTTTTGGGGCAAGGCTTTTATTTGCAATCCCCATACGGAATTCATATTCAAAATCCCCAAAGACACGTAAGCCACGCACAAGGGCAGATGCCCCAATTGACTGTGCATAGTTTACAACTAAACCCGAAAATTTCGCAACTGAAATGTTACTATCGTCCTTGAAGGCTTCTTGTGCTAGTTCAACACGTTCATCCACCGAGAACAATAAATTCTTTTTGGGTGTAGCGTAAATAGCGACTGTAATTTGATCGAAAATAGTCGTCGCCCGACGTGCAATATCAATATGCCCATTATGGATAGGATCAAGCGAGGCGGGATAAACCGCTGTCGTTGCCATCATATGCTCCCATTTATTAAAAACTATTGTAGTTTGAATAGTATTTTTATGCCACTTATCATCTAAGAAATTGCAAAAATAAACCGTTTGACCTACTTAAATCAAACGGTTTATGTGTTTATGACTATGATTAGCTCACATCGCCACCATCACGGTTCATGAGCAAAGTTACTTTTTCAGCAAGTAGCAGATGTTGCTCCTGCTCAAGATAAGGGTCTTCGGCATAGATCGTAAGTGCTTCTTGCTGTGCTAATTTTACAAGTTCAGGTGTCATTTCTTCTGCAAGTTGTAAGATATGCGTCCCACTTTGGCGTGTACCAAGTAAATCACCTGCACCACGCATCTTCCAATCTTCTTCTGCAAGAATAAAGCCATCATCGGTTGATTCCATAATTTTGAGGCGACGTTCTGATTCTTCGGTGATGCTATCAGGAATCAGCAAGCAGAACGATTTATGCTCACCACGTCCGACACGCCCACGAAATTGGTGCAATTGTGATAAACCAAAGCGATTTGCACCTTCAATCATGATGATATTGGCATTTGGAACATCCACGCCAACTTCTGCAACGCTGGTTGTAACCATCACATCGTATTCATGATTGGCAAATGCTGCCATGATTTCATCTTTTTCTTTTGCAGACATCCGTCCATGTAGCAAGCAAACACGGTATTTATAGAAAACTTGACTGAGTTCATCATAGGCTTCGACTGCCGAACGCGCCTCAATCTTATCTGATGCTTCTACCAAGGGATGAATGATGAAGGCTTGTCGTCCTGTTTCGAGATGCTTTTCAATGAAATTGATTGCACGTTCACGCACGACAGGCTCTAACATTTTGGTATCAATTGGTTGCCGTCCGGGCGGTTTCTCATCAAGAATACTCAGATCAAGATCAGCATACATCGTCAGCGCTAATGTACGCGGAATCGGAGTCGCTGTCATCACGAGCAGATGTGGATTTGAACCTTTACCGCGCAATGCAGCCCGTTGTTCCACACCAAAACGATGTTGCTCATCAATGATTGCAATCCCTAAATCATTAAATTGCACCCCATCTTGGATAATCGCATGTGTGCCGATAACGAGATCAATTGACCCATCATCTAAGCCACGATAGACCGAATTGCGTTCTGATTGAGTCAGTGCGCCCGTCAACAAAGCAATCACAGGACGATTTTCGATAGGCATATCTTCCAACGCTTGGCTGATACCCCGATAATGTTGCTCCGCAAGGATACCCGTTGGTGCCATGAGCGCGGCTTGTTTACCATTAATGAGCGCCATGCCAATACTCGCAACTGCAACGGCTGTTTTACCTGCACCAACATCACCTTGTAAGAGACGGTTCATGGGTACATTTTTAGCAATATCTTCGCGGATTTCTTGTAAAGCGCGTAATTGAGCGCCTGTTAAGGTATATGGGAAAACGCGATCAAGGAAACTATCAAGCCAAGCATCATCAACTGTTATGGGTTCACTTGGCACAGCTTGCCAATCGCGCCGATTGCGTAAAATACCTAATTGTAGTGTGATGAGTTGATCGAAAATATAGCGACGACGGGCATGTTGTAGGTGATCGAAGCCTGCTGGGAAATGTAAATTTTCGATTGTCCAACCGATGTCTGCTAATTCCGCGCGGTCTAAAACCGCTTCAGGAATATGATCTGGAATCTTATTTGCAAATTGATCGACTGTCTTTTTCATCAATCGGCGGAAACCACGCGCTTTAACCCCTTCTGTCAGGCGATAAACAGGCACGATACCCACTGTATGTAGGTTTTCGCTATCGAGCGATTCCCATTCAGGATTGCTCATTTGTAAACGATTGCCCCAAATACTTGCTTTACCACTGAGGACAAGTTGTTGTCCTTTGCGGATACTACGGATGAGGAAGTGTTGCCCGAAAAATAGTGCATTTAATTGTCCACTACCGTCATCAATAACCATGAAGAAGTCTTTACGATTATTCTTTCCTGTGCGGACTTCTGTATGGCTAACAGTCCCGATGACCGTAACAACCTCAGCAGGTTCTAATTGGCTAATATAGCGCAATTGCGTATAGTCATCATAACGGCGTGGGAGATAACGCAACATCTCATCGACGGTTTCGATGCCCATTGACGATAAATCGTCAGCTTTACTCTGACCAACCCCTGTGATTGTACTGGTTGGTTTTTCAAGGTCGTTTAACCGTTGGCGTGCTTCCTCAATTGAAAGCGCGTCTCGGCGCTTACGAGGAGGGCGTGCAAGTCGAGGCATTTCTGGAATATCTCGTTCTTGATTATCCACAGGCTGAAAATTATCGTACCCGTAAGATTCGATAGGATCAGGTGATTCTTCTACCACTTTCGCTTTGGGCGGTGGTTCAGATTTTTGCTTCTCTTTTTTAGGAGATTGCTTCTTTTTTTCTGGCTTGGGCGCAGCGTCTAATAGGTGCTTATATGTGTCAGGAATGGGTTCTCGCCCGACAATTCGATCAAGCATATAATCAATCTGTCGCATGCGCTCAAGTTGACCATCAAGATGCTCATAATCATTGAGCAAATCTGTCAATTCTTCCGCAAGTACATGATGTTCAGGACGACGTGCTTGCGCCTGTGCTTGTATTTTCCAATTCACGCTATAAGCGCGTAAACCACCAATAACGGCACGGTTTTCGCAACCTTGTTCGCGTTCTAATTTGAGTATTTTGACCAGTGTCTCTAATGCCGATGGCATCGGTCTTCCTTACCTAGAATATCCGTCAATCAGTTAGTATTGCATTGTTGAATGAATCTATTCAACACATGAATTTCTGAAACGATTATCCCGTACAAGTCAATTACTTATACGGGATAACGGTACAAATTTTCTATATTATAGCTGAAAATTGGAAGGATGTTAGCTGCGCCATGCTTTGTTTACGGAGACAAACCCAAGTGCATCAGGTCCGATGTGTGTACCGAGTGTCGGTCCTACTTCCGCAATGATGGTATTTTCAGGTATAAGGTCTTTATTATCATTAATAAATTCTTGCGCGCCAGCTTCATTAGCCGTATGAATAACAGCAAGACGATCTAACTGTCCCTTTTCTTCTTGGAGCAAGTCACGCAGTTTAGTCCGTACTTTATTGAATGTGCGTACACGATGTGCTGCAACAACTTCACCTTTTTCAATGACTTGTACAATCGGCTTAATTTGCAACAATGAGCCGAGGCTTGCTGCAACTGCAGTCACACGACCACTGCGTCGTAGGTATTCCATATTATAAATGCCTGCAAATAAGCGATGATTTTTCTTAACTTTATCGATTACTTGTAAAACAGCATCAACATCGCCTGTTTCAGCAGCGACTTCGGCTGCGATGAGGGTCAACCACCCAATTCCCATACTTACACTTTCACTATCAATTACAGTTGTTCGTTCTTTATCGACAGTGTTACATGCTAAGAGAACATTATTAAAAGTGGCACTGAGTGTTTCCGCAACATTGATACTAATAAGATGATCGTAACCGACCATCGCATTGGCAACAATCTCTTCAGCTAAACCGGGGGAAGGGGCAGCCGTTGTTGCGACCTCTTTGTTATTTCTCATATAATTGAAAAAATCAGCACGATTCAAATCTGTGCCGTCATCAGAGTAGCTTTTGCCACCATAATCCACATAACAGGGAACAACAGCAATATTCCACTGGTCTAGTAAATTTTGTGGAATATCGGCTACACTATCCGTTATCACTCTAATTTTTTTATTCGCCATCAATAAACTCCTTCATTTCGCTTTCTAAAACCATAACGCCCGTTGCATCAGGACCTAATAAGACTGCAAGTGCCATTCCGTACATTGTGTAAGGGAAGTGCCGTCCCGGAAATTCCAAAGATAAACGATCTTGTAATTGCCGAGCTTGCTCAGTGATATGTAGGCGATTTTGGACAATCATAGCATCATCTAAATCATCAAATTCGGTTAAAAATTCTATCATGCGGTCAATGGCTTGTGCGCGTGTGCGGACTTTTTCAGTGACCATTGGTTTACCTTCTTCGATACTGATAATCGGTTTGATATTCAGCATTGCACCTAGAATAGAGCGTGAGTCACTCATAACATGATTTGCTTGTAGGTAAGATAGCGAATCAACAAAGAAGGTGGTGAAAATACGATCAACAGCATCGCGTACAATCATAACTGCGGATTCATAATCTACATCATCAAGTGCAGCTTGCCCTGCAAGACGCACAAGCATACCTTGTCCTGCACAGATACTGCGAGAATCAATGGCAACGACATTCGTTATATCTTGTAAACGTTGTGCTGCACGTCGCGCATTAGACCAGCTATCTGTGATTTCACGCGAGGTATGGATGGAGATAATACCATCATATACGCGCGATAAATTGGCATATAATTCAGCATATTCTTCTTCTGAAGGGGCGATCAGCTTGGGCGGTCTATCTTGTGATTTGATGATCCGCATTGCATCTTCATCAGATATATCAACACCTTCTTTATAGCGCGTCCCACCAATATCAATTTGGTAGGGAACAACGGTTACTGGATATTGTTGTAGTAACCGTTGATTTGCAAAACTCGCGCCACTATCTGTTACGATATGAATTTTTGTCATATTATTCGAGACTAAAAAGATACGGGTAGAGTGGTTGTCCACCATATACGATTTCGTAATCGAGATTCGGAAATTCAGCGCCAAGTGTTTCTACAAGCTGATTAGCATCTGCCTCAGTCATGCCAGCCCCGTAGTAGAGCGTACAAATTTCGTGCGTTTCAGCGCCACCTTTTTGCATAAGTGCGACAATTATATCTTGTAGGTCGTCATTCGCTGCTACCAATTTACCATTTAACATGCCGATAAATTGTCCTTCGATCACATCAACACCATCAAAATTGACATCACGAACAGCCGTGGTAACTTCTGCACTGACAATTGTGCTGATAGCGTCTTCCATTGCGCCGAACACCGTATCAAGATCACCATCTTCGTTGGTATCCATATATGCCATCAGCCCAGCAATACCTTGTTGCACTGTTTTACTGCGGATAACGCGAACCGTTTTGTTTTCTGTCATTTGGGCGGCTTGTTGAGCAGCCATAATGACATTACCATTATTTGGCATGAGGATAATTTCATCATTCGGCAATGATTCAATCGCAGAAATAAAATCTTCTGTACTCGGATTCATCGTTTGTCCACCAATGATGACACGCGCAGCACCATATTGATCGAAAATGCTTTCTAAGCCATCACCGCGTGCGACAGTTACAATGGCAATACCATCAACCACTTTGGCTTTTTTTGTTGAGCCTTCGCGTTCATTACGCTGTTCAACATATTGTAGATATTGTGCTTGCATATTTTCGACAACAATATCATCAAGATCGACACCCATCTTGATCGCATAATCTAGTGGGTCGGCTGGGTTATGAACATGAATATGAACTTTGATGAGTTCATCATCCCCATCAACCAAGGGCGACCAGCCCATCGCGCTAATATCGGCGCGAACTTGTTTGACATCCAGATTTTTACCCAGCATTAGGAATTGCACATCATAACCGTAGCCTTCTTCGTCATCAGGGACGAGGGCATCTTCCCATGCAGGTGCTTCATCGGATGCAAAGGTTGCATCATTTTCCATGACAACAGGTTTGCCATCAACAAAACGCTGCATACCTTCAAGGATGTAGACCAAGCCCATACCACCTGAATCTACTACGCCTGCTTCTTTGAGTTTAGGTAATAAATTGGGTGTGTTTTCGAGCGATTTATAAGCTGCATCAATTAATTCTTGCAATAACACTTTTAAATCTGTTTCAGCAAGATGACGACCTTGGATCGCAGCAGAGGCTTCACGCGCAACCGTTAAAATCGTACCTTCAACAGGTTCCATCACACTTTGTACAGTTTCATAAGCATAATCAACGGCACTCTGGCACGCTAATGAAAATGCTTTTGCATCCATTTCAGGTTTATCTTTAAGCGCTTGCGAAAAACCGCGTAGTAACATAGATAAGATCGTGCCAGAGTTACCACGCGCACCTCGTAATGCACCGCGTGCAATTTGTTCAGAAATATCACCGATATGATGATTTTCTGAGTTGGAGATTTGTTGATACGCATTGCGTATTGTCATCACCATATTTGTTCCTGTATCACCATCAGGCACAGGGAATACATTCATGTTATTAATTTTTGCTTTATGATGCTCTAGCCATGAAACACCTGCTGCTAGCATCCATTTCAGAAGACGACCATCAATCACACTTTGTTTTGTTTCAACAACCATAATAAAACCTCAGATTCCATTTAAGTCTTATTTAGAAAAACCCCGCATCATGATAATCGCTACGTTATCATGCAGCAGAATAGTACTTTTGTGCCGATTACCAACAATTTGAGTTGGCAAAACATATACCATAAATAATAAGATATGCATATCTTATCAGAAAGCATAAATACTACCATTTTTAGGATTATTTTGCGATATTTCCGTTAAAAAAGCTAGACAAATGTCTATTCTAAGTCATCTGCCAATGTTTGTCGCAATTTATTGATACCTGTTGCGATGCCGTCAGGGTGTTTAAATATCGATGTGCCAGCAACAAGAATGTTTGCGCCTGCTTGCACAGCATGTGATGCTGTTTCTGTATTGATACCGCCATCGACTTCAATATCAACGGTTGCTTGAACATCATTAATCATGGCATGTAGTTGGGCTATTTTGGACTTCATATCCATGATAAATGATTGCCCACCAAAACCGGGGTTTACAGTCATGACATTGACAAGATCAATCATGGTAATGACTTCTGATAGAGCAGAAGCAGGTGTATGAGGGTTGATTGCAACACCTGCTTTACAGCCTAGCGCACGGATTGATTGGAGTGTACGGTGTAGATGTGGGCTGGCTTCAATGTGGACACTGATAATATCTGCCCCTGCTTGTGCAAATGTTTCAATGTAGCGTTCAGGTTCGACAATCATGAGATGTACATCAAGCCTAAGTGATGTTACTTCTCGAATAGCACGCACGACTAGAGGACCCATTGTGATATTCGGAACAAAGCGCCCATCCATAACATCAATATGAAATAAATCAGCACCACCAGCCTCAGCAGCTTTAACTTGTTGTCCAAGTTGGGTGAAATCTGCTGATAAAATTGACGGAGCAATTTGCACTTCATTAAATGATACCATGTGTTTAATCCTCAGTGTTTTTAGTATAAATACGCATGATTTATATTGTATGCTTATCGTAAACCGATGAAAGCAATTAGAGAAAAAATGAGTTGTAAGGGTTGCTATAGTGAACTCACTGCTAGGAAGGGCGTATAGTACGCCCTTACAATAGCGTCTATGTTCTAGTTACTTTCCGAATGTTACGCTTAATCGGCAGGGTCAAAATTAGACACATCAAATGATTCGTCATTCGGTTCTGATAGATCATCATCAGAGCCATCACTGACTTCAATTTCCCAATCTTCTTCATTGCAATCATCTGATTCATCGTGTTGCTGTGTGTTCATCACAATGATATAGGTATAATCATAATCTGTGGTATCAATTGTCCCTTCCTGACCAATTTCATAGATGTCAACATCATTATCATCAGGATTAACGCCGACAACAACCATTGTGAGGTCATCATTATCAAGCTCAAACGTGTAAACATCGTTATCACGGATGGAAAGATATTGAACAGCCATTTCTTCAACACCATCTCGTCCAGAATCATACGTTTCAAAGTCTTCGATGACTTCTTCAACATCAACGGTAGTAGGGAACTCTGTTCCGAGTGTGTAATCAAGTAAGAGATTACGAATTGCATAGCGACGGAGGACATCTTCAGGCGTTGTATCCATTTGATCTAAAAATTCATAGAAGGCATCCATCCCTTCTTTATCGACAATGGTTTCCCAAAGGGTAACAATCGACTCATTGCCGAAATCTTGAGCAATTGAATCAATCAGTAACCATTCACCATAGATGCGTAAACCTGTACGATCATCCCGATTACCAATACATAGATTGGGTTCGTTGAAGACAGCTTGTGTATAACCGGTTGCATCTTCTTCTTCAGTCGATGTTACGGTTTCAATCCAGCTTGCTGTGGCTTCGTATAACCAAAAGGCTTCATCACCAATATCATAGCCAAATTGAATGAGATGATGAAATTCATGAGCAACCGTTGCACGCATCACAACGAGCGGATTAGAAACACCATCATAATCATTGTCGATCACCATATAGCCATAGGCAGCCCATTCTTCTTCAATATCGCTTGCAGGGTTATCCCCTACAAGTTCTTGTGGGTCTGCATACCCAAGAATACCATCGTTATCGAGGATGTTAATCAGATAGAAATCATAGCGTGAATCCCCCCCCTCGCCACAATCACGCGGTGGGGCAGCCCATCCTAATTGATTAACATGAATATCAAGGACTGTTTCGACAAAGGCAACAACTTCATCAACAAAGTCCTCATCGGCTGCATCATCCCCATCTTGTGTATAATGAATAACGAAATTTTCTGTTGAGACAGTTTCTGTATCGCCACTCAGTTCAGGGCGCTCATTGAGATCAACCCCATCACAATTTTCATTGATAACTTCAGTATTACGGTCAATATCAGTTTGGACGAGTGAACGCGGGGCTTCGTATTCTGAGGCAACCTGTGCGCCATTGGGTAAAATATTATTTTCGATAATTTGAGGATCGTTGTAGCCTAATAATAACCTAAACACGCCCTCTGCATCATCATCGCAACAATCACCCACTATGATCTGATAATCGCCATCATCTTTAAAAGTATAAGTCAGTGCTGTATTGAAATTGTCACTTGCAATATCATCTTCATAGATTAGGATTTCATCGCAGCCTTCGCCACAGATGCCCACGGCTGTATCAATCTCATATGATTCAGCATAGATATAGAGGGTTTGACCTGCTTCGACATCATTTAAGTCATAATATATAAAGGGATTATCGGCATCGACTTCGCCATAAAATTGCTGTACTTGCGTTTCATCATCATCGTAATCAATTTCAGTCAAATCAATATAAGTGGGTTGATAAATGACAGCAAAAGGATCACCTGTCGGGAATGCTTCTCCTGTGAGAACTTCAGGGGCTTCTAAGCCGATTAAGATACGAACCACACCACCAGCTTCATTATCACAGCAATCACGAACGAAAACGGTATAATCCTCAAGATCATCAAAGGTATAGCTAAAGGCAGAGTTTCGGTTACGCCGTCCATCAATATCATTGTTAAATTCAAAGAAATCACTACCACAATCAATATCACATATGCCAATGAAAGTATCAATGTCGTATGATTCCGCATAAACGTAGAGTTTTGTACCCTCGTCCATACTGAATAAATCGAAAAAGGCAATCGGGTTATCTTCATCGATATAGGTGAAAAATTCTTGAACACGCGAAATATTATCTCGTGTCAATTGAGCAACACTGGTCAATGATGTCATTAAAATAATAATGAGTGTCAGGAAAAATAAGCGTAACTTCATAAGATAAATACTCCCTAGCTATGTCCTAAAATGGATTTGGGTTGATAGAGATCTTCTAAGTAAGCAATTTCATCACTATCTAGTGTAATATCGACAGCAGCCATTGCTTCATTAAGATGGTTGATTTTTGTCGCCCCAATAATCGGCGCAGTTACATTCGATTGATGTAACATCCATGCTAGGGCGATTTGTGCGGATGACTTACCATGCTTATTTGCGATCTCTTTGCAGCGATCCACAATGTCAAAATCAATCGCTTCATAATACATACTTTGAGCAAAGCCATCGCTTTTAGCGCGTGCGGTCTCGCCAAAATCTTCGCGTGTGCGGTTACCTGCTAAAAATCCTCTAGCTAAGGGTGACCAAGGAATGAGACCAACACCCATATCCTCGCATAAGGGGTTCATCTCACGTTCTTCTTCACGGTAGACTAAATTGTAATGATTCTGCATGGATACAAAACGTGTCCACCCATTGAGGTCGGCGGTATATTGTGCCTTAGCAAATTGCCATGCAAACATGCTACTTGCACCGATATAACGGGCTTTGCCAGCCTTAACAACATCGTGCAAGGCTTCCATTGTTTCTTCAATCGGTACATTATAATCCCAGCGATGAATTTGATAGAGATCAATATAATCTGTGCCTAAACGCCGTAAAGACGCATCGACACTATCCATAATATGTTTGCGTGATAAACCGCCTTGGTTAGGGGTATTCTTGAAAGGGAAAAATACTTTAGTTGCAACAACATATTCATCACGACTAGCGAAAAACTCGCGCATATAGTTGCCTGTATGTTCCTCGCTGACACCGAGTGAATACATATTGGCTGTATCAAAGAAATTGATCCCGCCCTCGACGGCTTGTTGCACAATGGGTTTACCTGCATCATAGGATAAAATCCAATCACGCCAATTGGGATCGCCGTAACTCATCATACCGAGACAAATGCGTGATACTTCTAAGCCTGTATTGCCTAATCTTGTGTAGTCCATATCGTCAAATCCTTTATGCTAAAGTAGTCGTTAATCAAGGTCATAAGCAACCCAATTTCCGTATAATTTCATCTGTTTTAATAAGTCCCATAGATATTCTGGGTTATCAAATTCAAGGCGTAAGATCGGGTCTGTGAAAAATTCAATATAAGGGAGCGAAGCATTTGTAAAGCTGCGTCTAGCGACACAACAACGATCATATTGATGGGTATAGGGAGAGGGACGTTGTTCAGGCTGACGATACCAATTACGGTTACATTGCTTAAAATCAATCCAACGAATAATTTCTGCGATGTCTTTATACAAGACACCACCTTGCGTTACTGTAATAATACTATCAAACCGCGCCATCGTATCTGTAATCCAATCAGTTGCTCCGCGTTTGCAGATTGAATATCTATTATAGCCTTAGATAATACAATCTCGCTAATAAAGTTCGCAGACATCAAAGAGTGATAAACAATATAATAACGCTCATTATCAGTAATCCCATCATGATGCGATCAAATAGAATTTGGTCGATAAACGTAAGTGCTTTACGACCTATCCACACACCGATAGGGATGATTGGTAAAGCCCACGCAACGCGGAGTAGGGTATCAAAATCGAATAAGCCTTGTTGCCAGAAAATCGGCACTTTCATGATATTGATAATTGCAAAATAGAGTGTAGTTGTTGCAATGAATTTAATAGGTGTAATCCCTTGCAGGAGCATATAAATAGCAAAAGGTGGTCCACCTGTACTAGCAAGTGTGGATGTAAATGCAGATAAGAATCCAGCGATATAACCATGCCAATCGCGTGGGTAATAGCTTAAGTCGGATAAGCGGTCACTGAGGAGTTTATAAACAATGACTATAATTGTAAAAATGCCGATGGTGAGTTTAAGCATTGTATCAGGAATAATTGAGAGCATTAATGCACCCATCACAACGCCAACGATACCTAATGGCAAAAGTAATTTGATATAGTGCAAATCCCATTTTTGCCAGTAAACACGTAGTGCGAACCAATCAGCGACAATTAAAAATGGCAAAATTAGAACCACGGCTTCTTTCGCATCCATCACCAGTGCGAGCATCGGTACTACAAGTGATACAGGCAATGGTCCACCAAGCCCACCTTTTGATATACCAATCAAAAGGCAAGCAAGGATAAATAAACCAATTTGGGCGATTGTCATGATGGTTTATCGACTTCTGCTGTTCATTGGATGGTAATATCACTTGGTGTGATGACTTTTGATTTCAGTTGTCCACAACCTGCATCTATATCAATACCACGTCGAACACGCACTGTTCCACCAACGCCGTATGTCCCTAGAATATTGATGAATTCAGCAACACTATCAGGATTAGATGGTTGCCCTGCATAACCGCCTGTTGGGTTCAGTGGGATAATATTCACATGGCAATGAAGCCCCTGTAATAATTTTCCCAATTGATGCGCTTCTTCAGGGGTATCATTTTCACCAGCAATAGCTGCCCATTCAAAGGTGATACGTCGTCCAGTTGCATCAACATAATAATGACAAGCACTCATCAGTTCTTGTAGATTCCACCGTTTATTGACAGGCATCAATGCAGTACGTTCATCATCATCGGATTTATGTAGACTAATTGCTAATTTGACTTGCAAATTTTCTTCAGCAAATTGACGAATTTGTGGTACTAATCCAACGGTACTCACGGTGATATGCCGTTGTCCAATCCCTAAATCGTTCATCAGTCGATAAATAGCTTCCATAACAGCATCATAATTATGAAAGGGTTCACCCATACCCATCAAAACAATATTACTGAGACGTTCACCTTTTGCTTCTAATTCACGGGCAAAACGCATCGCTTGCTCGAAAATTTCGGTTGCTGTAAGATTCCGCGCAAATCCCATTTGTCCTGTTGCGCAAAAAACACAGCCCATTGCACAGCCTGCTTGTGAGGAAATACAAGCCGTTTGACGATTATCGTTATAAGGCATCAGCACGGATTCAATCAGTTGACCATCATGAAGACGATATACGCGTTTGATTGTGCCATCGTTACTTTTTTGTTGAGTCACTGTATCAAGTGTTCCTAAAACAGTGTGTTCAAGCAGCTTTTCCCGTAAAGATTTTGGGAGATTGGTCATCACTGTAACATCACTGACGCGATGTTCGTATAGCCATTTATAAAGTTGTTTACTGCGATAGGCAGGTTCGCCCCATTCAGCCAATAAAGCTGTGAGGTCATCAGCCGATAGATCATAGAGGTTAATCATATATTACCTTTAGCGTTTTTAACGAATTATTGTATTAACAAGTCAAAATAGGGATGACTGTTTATTCTAAGATAGCTTGTCTTTATAGCGAAATGCCATATTGTGATAAGAGTGCGAATATGACAAATGGTGTGAAATTGTAGACAAAGTGTGCCATCATTGCAGCAGGTGTTGTGTAGTGTGAGCGTAAAAATCCGAACACCAATGATACAATTAAGATAATGAGTGATGCAGGTGTTAGTATATATTGGCTATGGAGCATCACAAAGAAGATACTGACGATTATATTACCAAAAATAGGTTGTAATGCGCCCCTGAATAATAATTCTTCGCCGACTCCTGCGGTGAACGCGACCAAAAATCCTAACCAGAGCGACCCACTCAAGGCAGCGAATAAGGCTTGTGATGCGGCACTCTGCGCGGCTACTGTTTCGGGCGAGGCAAATAGTTGCCAAATGATACTCAATCCGACTTGTACCCAAAACATACCGAATCCAACGAATGCACCGATAATCAGGTGTTTCAACCCGTTAATAAACCATTGTCGATAACGGTTATTTTCAGGCAATCGGAAACCTAAGCGCTTAAAGGTTCGGGTAAGATCACGCCGAATGAAAATACCAACGCCTAATAATGCTAATACGACATAAAGTGTGAAATTGCTCCATAGATCAATGGCATTAATATCGCCGATTTCTTCTGCAAGACCTTCAATACCACCTGCGATGATAAAATTACCAATCGTAAATACACTCGCAAAAAGCATCAAAATAATGGCTAGTGTATGAACAACAGAATCGGGATGTTTACGCTTTTCCAAACCATCACTCTGAACAATGAACTTTTGCACCCATACTCGTAAAGGACGCGATAAGGTTAGCGCTACACTAAAAATGCCTAGTATCAGACTGATAATGAATAGTGCTAGCCCTGTGCTAAAAGGTATATTGGCTAGTGTACTTGCTTCATCAGGCGTGGTCAGAGTGCTATTGTTGGATGTCGCCATTATGAACACTAAACCGCCCATCATAATCGTCATAGCCGATACAACAATGTATAATCCATTGAGTGCAATTCTATTGGTAAATTGCTGTGCTTGATACAAATTTGCTAAAACAATAATGCCACCAATAAGCGCAAGACCAACAAGCAATATCATGGTGAGTAAGCATCCCTAATTTGAAATCATTATCCATAGTATAATCGGGCTTCATAAGGGACTCAATAGACGGTCTGTTTTGCTTAATCACCATTGACTTCATTAAATCAGCATGATAATATTTGCGACTGTTACCGCGCACCACACTATAACCTAGGAGAGGTGACAGAGTGGACGATTGTACCGGTCTTGAAAACCGGCGTAGTGTCAAAGCTACCGTGGGTTCGAATCCCACCCTCTCCGCTCGCAGTAACAACAATAGGGGAG
Organism: Phototrophicaceae bacterium; assembly: GCA_049680565.1. Lineage (GTDB taxonomy): Bacteria > Chloroflexota > Anaerolineae > Aggregatilineales > Phototrophicaceae > JAUZRW01. The sequence continues at coordinate 2,834 of JBAUIA010000101.1, read as the reverse complement.
GTGCCAGAGTGGACGATTGGGACCGCCTGCTAAGCGGTTGTACCTAACGGTACCGCAGGTTCGAATCCTGTCCTCCCCGCAGAATGTGAAATACACGTCAAATATAGAGTTATTTCACGAAACTGGCTAAATTTAGCCAGTTTTTTGTTCCTAAAATTAAGATTAATGGCAAATTCAGAATAATTCCAATGTAAAATGTTCGAATCTTACTGAGGTTCTCAATGCTTTCATATATCTAGCTTCTTAATGTAAGCGTTCGAGTTCTAGCGAGTTCAACATAGGCATGCATTGTGCCAATCGCCAATTGGTGATCAATGTGATAGACAATATGTCCGTGAACACCCTTGACTTGATCTATCTGGATAAACAATGTCTTAACATCGTCTGTCGCATTAACCTGATAGATATGATAGTCGCTTAGCCGAGAAAATAGGGGATCCAGACCAGCCAAAGCTACGCCCGTCTTTAAAGAACTTTACCTCATGTTGGAGTTCTTGAGTGAAGTGATCTGTCTGCCATCGCGGAAATCCCCTTCGAGACCTACGAGGCTATTGCTCCATTCGGACAATCTATCAAAGTCAGTCAGGACTTCCTATACTTTTTCAGGCGACGCATCAATCAGGATGTCGGAAATCTTAAAGAGATATTCTGATGCGTGGGTAACATCATTATTTATAAATGTAAAAAATCGGCGAAGATCAGCTAACTCTTTAAATTTAATTGCTACTAATGAAAACATGAGAAGCCATGTATGAAAATTGATGAGCAAGAAAAATTCTTGCTCATCCATACAACACACTGGCTTAAACATTATTCGCATCCATTGATGTAATTCAATGGTCTAGTTGAGGTTCTGCAAATACAATCGACTGATACACATTGAATACAACAAGCACCAACATAATGAGCGCAACGAATGCTGTAAATATAGTTGCCGTCACACCTGACACAAGTAGCCCTAATCCCGTAATTACACCTGCTGCACCTAGATAAATCAGAACCCGCTTAATCTGACTATGTGGGGTGAGTTTGTCATCCAAGCCATAATTAATCATCGCTAATGCAACGAGGAAAATCGCCACCGCAGCCATCAATAACAAGCGATACTCTTCTGTGATCGGTTTGTCAGAATAGCTAATGGTCTCGGCGAAGAGCTTTTTCGCAGCAACACCATATGTAACGAGAGACGTTGCAAGCAAGAAATGCCCCCATGACCAGCTACTCAATTTGAGATTCGACGTGATATCGTATAATCTGTCGGCAGCATCCGAGAAGTAGAGCCACCATAGGGTATACAAGACTACCAAACCAAAGATACCGAATATGATTTGCTCCAGACCTAGTGCAGTGCCTTGTGCGTCATCCAGCACTTTAACAAATGCCTCACCGAGAACGATGATAGTGAAGATACCAAATCGTTCCAGCATGTGATGATCGTCAGGTCCCCAGTTTTCGATTTCATCAACCAGCACTGGACGCGCCCACCACAGCGCCTCAAAAATGATGGCAATTAACCACGCAATCCATTGAATATCTGTCGGTAGGAAAATCGATACAATCCAGATAGCGACACCTACCCCAAAGCCGACCATATAACGCATGGCATAGGTTTGGCTCTCTGGATGTGAAAAGTATATTCGCAGGTACATCAAGATCGTCATCACACGAACGAGGATGTAGCCGATAGCAAACTGTACTGACAGATCGCCAAACGCACCACTTACACTGAGACCCATTGTGGCTACGCCAAACATCTGGATGAAGACGAGGATTCTATGCCAGATGTCATCGGCGACGTAGCGATTCTGATAGAGGGTTTCACCACCCCATGACCACCACAGGACAAACATCAACACGAGGAATTGCCCAAAACCCAAAAACGTAAGATTATCGCTCAGGAAGTTTCCAACTTGGATGAGTGAGGCAACATAGACCAAATCGTAGAACAATTCTAGCCAGCCAATGGTGCGATCTGTGTGCTTATGAAATGTGACATCCTTAAAGTATTTTGGTGGTGTAAACAATTCTGACATATTCTTCTCCTTTGATAGCTTCAATGTCGACAAAAATCACGCTGCATCATGCTGATATAAGCTGACAAAGCGTCCAATGAGAATGGCAATATAAAGTGTGCCAACCGAGGCTTGCAGAACGGCAAGCGATTGTGCCACAGGCGCGACGGGGATAATATCACCATAGCCAAGGGTTGAGAGCGTTACGAGGCTAAAGTAAGTCAGGTTAGTTGGCGTGATTGCTGCGCCCGTTGATGCAAGAAACGCTCCCGGTGACATGAGTTCGATGAGGTTGTATAGTGTTGCGAAAAATGTTGCCATGGAGAAATAGATCGCCACGCCAGCGTACAAGACCTGACGTGTGACAACTTCAGATTCGATGATGAAGGCGACTAATAGCGCGACAATCAAGAATTGTTGCAACAGTCCACTGATATTCCAAGCGACTGCCAAAACCAGCGGCGCTGGATCATTGATAATATTAATTAAAGCAAGTAGCGTGATGACAACAGCCAATAAAATATTGACTACCAGCAAGACGCGACTACCACTCACGAGATAGATGAAGCTACATACTACCACGATATATATGCCCAGATAAACCAAGGCGGCAATGTCGCCCATCTCAGCAAGCGGATAGCCAATAGACAGCAAAAAGATAGAACTAAGTAGAAAGGCAATTTTATTGCCCTCGGCTAAACTACGGATAGTGTCTCTCACGATTACAATGCGCTCCCAATAAAACACATCAATACATAACAAGAACAGAGTTGTATGTTACATATGTGATGGCGTAAAGATTTTAAACACTTGCTCGTACAC
>JBAUIA010000100.1:0-28608 GCA_049680565.1 Phototrophicaceae bacterium | reverse complement strand
AGGACATCACCAAAAACCTCTTGGGCTTCAGCAATACGTCCCATTTTTTCCAAAGAGGCTTTGAGATTATCACGCAATTCATGCAGATAATGGGTATCCATCTGTGCGTATGTCAAGCTATCTTTGGGGAGTGGACGTTTACCCCAATCATCCCGTTGGTGGCTTTTATCAACCTCAATCTCGAAATAACTGTTGAGTAAATCACCGAGTCCGAACTTTTTAGCACCCACTAATCGCGCTGCTGCCATCGTATCGAATAGATTATAAATATCGAAATCAAAATCACGCTTGAGACATAGAAGATCATATTCAGCAGCGTGGAAGATTTTCTCAATAGTTTCATCGGCAAAGAGTGGCGCAAGCGGTTGCAAATCATCAATCGCTAACGGATCAATGATGTAATCATGATCTCGGTTGGATAACTGGATGAGACAAACTTGTCCACGATACGCATACATATTATTTGATTCTGTATCGACAGCGATTTCTGCTGACCCTGCAATGGTATCAAGCATCTGTTGAAGTGCTTGGGGTGTATCAACATAGGTTGCTGGCGGTAATTTTGTTTTTAAAGCCAACCGCGCCTCCGAAAGTATAATAATAAGCCTATTGCAAGCACGAGCATTGCAACGGTCATAATCCAAAATGGATTATCGCTGGCTGCAAAATCACTTTGCCCCGGTAATGGAATGTTCATGCCATAAAAACTGGTTAAGAGTGTTAGTGGTAGCATAATCACAGAGATTACTGTCAAAATACGCATCACTTCATTAATACGATGACTCGCTAAGGTATCTGCCGTATCGGCTAAACTGTTAATCACTTCATAGTTTTCGTCGATAATATCGCGTGCTTTGTAGAGATGATCGGCAATATCGCCAAAGTATTCTTCGAGGTCATCGTGGATAATTGGATGTTCGGCTTGTTCTAGCCGTTCAACAATCGGTACTTGTTGACGAATAATGCGCCTGAGTGCAATGACATCACGGCGAACCAGTGAAATATCACGGATGGTCAAGCGCGTATCTGTCGTGAAGATGTCTTCTTCAATCCGCCGAATATTGCCATCAACTTTACGCAAAATTGGCAAAATATAATCAACAAGACGATCTACAATCTGGTAAAAGGCGTGATTCGCACCGCGTCCGAGTGTTCGTTCACGTTGATCTTCATCGCGTTCGCACGCATTCCATAAATTGGTGAGCGGTCTTAGGACTCCGTCATGAATGGTTACAACGTAACCACGCCCAACGAAAATATCCACCTCTCTGGGGCGGGATAATGCTTTTTGAGCATCCCACTGCGGAAAGTGCATCACGACAAATAAATAGTCTTGATCTTCATCAATTTTCGGGCGTTCCATGTGGCTTTGGACATCTTCAAGGTTCAATGGATGAATGTAAGGATACATTTGCCGAAGTTCTTCGACATCCATCGGTGTGGGATGTACAATATTAACCCAAGTCACGCGTCCATGTGTTAGTGTTTGTATTGCCATGCTTCTTATTATGGAGGCTAATTGAAAGTATGACAATGGTTGGCAAAGAGTGGTATCTAGCTTTGACACTAACAAGTGATTGTGATATATTTTACGCATACTTTGTGATATTTTTCGCATACTCCTTAAAATTAGATAAGTTCTCGTTTTTTTTTAGTGAAAAAACCTTGGGGAGATGTATGATTTAGTGGTATCACGTAAGCTCAGTTCTGGAGGAGCTAATTGTAAATGGCTACAGCAACCCCCACAAAGAGCAATCGTACAAGCATTGCTCGACCAACAGTGCAGGATAATGCTGCACCACAAGTAACGGTGGATGCCCCGAGCCGCCGCGAATTCATGTATTACATTTGGGGCGCGTCAATCGCATTACTGCTCGGAGAATTAGGAGCAGGCTTGTTATGGTTTGCATTCCCACGTTTTAAAGAAGGTGAGTTCGGTGGTACGTTCCCGTTCAACCCTAGTGATTTGCCATCGGCTGGGACACCACCGCAATGGAATCCGGGTGGACGTTTTCATATCAGTAATACCGAAAATGGCTTATTAGCTTTATACGGTGTTTGCACTCATCTAGGATGCTTACCCAAATGGGTACCCAGTAATGATCGCTTTGAATGCCCCTGTCATGGGTCGAAATTTCAAGGCAATGGAAGTTGGATTGAAGGTCCTGCACCACGCGGTTTAGATCGCTTCCCTGTGGTTGTGACTTACACCGATGGATCATCTGTTAGCACGGCTTCCGAAGGCGGACCAGTGGTGCTTGATTCTAGCCGTACAATTGCATCAATTGCAGTTGATACAGGGGCTAAGATTTCAGGTCCACCTCATTGATGGCGTTTTATTGGTAGGTAAGTTAAGTAGGAGAAGTTCATGTCGTTACTTCCGTTTCCATCATTCTTAGATGATGTTCAAGAAAAAGGCTGGCGTAAAGCCGTCATGGAAGGTGTCGACGAAGTTGTTCAGCGTTCAACGGCAGGTTTAAATATTCAGGATATTCGTGAGGCTTTGCGTGGTGAAGAACCAAGCCGTCGTCCGAATCCCCGTCTGTCGCCCCATGCTGATGGCTTCTGGTTACACATGCGCCCTGGTTATTTCCATAAGGATATTACAGGCGTTTACCCAACCTTCCGTCTCGGGTGGTTATCGACCTATTTTGTGGTTTTTGAAACCATTACAGGTCTATTGCTGATGTTATGGTATACCCCATCACCAGAAATTGCTTATGGCAACATGCTCAGTATTATGAACAATGTGCCATTGGGTCAATTTGTGCGTGATCTTCACCGTTTAGGCGCTGAAGGTATGGTGCTGATTGTGTCATTGCATATGATGCGAACGTGGATTACGGGGAGTTATAAGAAGCCAAGACAATTTACTTGGTTTACGGGTGTGTTATTGCTCGTTTTCACAGGTTTGTTATCCTTTACAGGTTATTTGCTCCCTTGGGATCAATTAGCACTATGGGCGGTAACAATCGGTGCATCGATGGCAGAAGCAACCCCTGTTATTGGTCAAGAAGTGAACTTGCTGGTTCGTGGTGCGCCTGAATTGGGTGCAAACGGCTTGCTGCGCTTCTATTTGTTACACGTATTAGCATTACCAATTTTCTTGTTCATCTTCACAGGTGTTCATTATTACAAAGTTATTGTACACGGTCACAGTTTGCCACCACAAAAAGAAAATATTGGTGAAGATACTGCGAAGCGTGTTCCACTTGATAAACGTGTTTACTTCATTCCAGATGTTTTAACCAATGAGTTGGTCTGGATTGGTGTGACCACCTTTATTCTGACGGTTCTTGTGATTTGGTTCTATCATGCACCGCTTGAAAATCACGCAGATCCACAAGTAACACCACTCGGTACAACTGCTCCTTGGTACTTCTTATGGATTCAAGGTGCGTTGAAACTTGGCGATAAATTCTTCTGGGGTATTTTGTTCCCAACAGTTGTTGTCGGTGTATTCGCAGTCATGCCATACCTCGATGTCACCAAGAGTCGCCGTTATGCAGATCGTCGTATTTCCTTGTCATTGGCAATGTTAACCATTTCCTTCATGACAATTCTTAGTTACATGGGTTTGCCAGAATTTGCTGTTTCAACAACCGTTGAAAAAGAAATTCTACATGAACTCACCTTTGAACCAGCCCATAGCCATGTTGGTGTCGCGCGGACAATCCCGTATGACCAATTGGTTGCTGGCGGTTACACCATTGCTGAACTGGGTGCAGAAAATCCACGTTTTGCCATTGAAGACTTTGAAGCATTTATTGGTGCTAATGATAATGCTGGTGAATTGATCGTTTACGATGCAGCAACCAATACATTCATCACACCATATGCCCTCTTAGTCCGTCAACTTGGTGTTGACCATCTTGATAGTGCCGATATTCCAAATAGCTTCCGTGAAGTACCACAAGATGCACCTGTACTCCATGAAGTATTAGAAGAATTTGCACATGAAATTGAAACCAATGAAGATCAACTGCCAGAAGGCTGGGGTATCATCATTGTGAGCAATAATCAAGAAGGCTTACGTCGCTTAGATATGGCAATTGGTTGGGAAGCAGTTACGATTGAACTAGAAGAAGTTGTCTATGATGACAATGGTGATCCTGTTCCCGTATTCTATACGTTGAATGGCGAATCGCTATACTTTGAAACCAATGCTGAGGGTGAACTGGTATTAGCAGAAGATACCAATGCACCAAATCTGGCTTATGCTGTCGAAGAAGATGGTATTACAGTCTATTATGCAATTGATACCACAGGCGAATTCCTTTTGGATGATGCTGGCAATCGAGTTGCATATGATAGTGCAGTGGCGATGCCTCAAGTTCGTATTGAGACAGACCACATTTACTTGCACGAAGATTCTGCTTACTTTGACTAATCATTCAAGGACGGAAGACCTTATATGAATCGTTTAATCATTGAGAGCATCGAAGGTCGTATCATGCTCGGCATCACGATGTTTATTTCCATCATGATTTTGGTGGGATGGGTTGCGATCAACGAACCTGCTCGTATGGCTGAGTTTGTAGAACAGCACGAAGGGCGCTCGACAGAGCGCGGTGCTGAACTATTTGCGGCGAATTGCTCTTCATGTCACGGAATTAATGGGTACGGCATCGGTGGTCGTGCCCCTGCTCTTAATAGCCCGCACTTTTTTGGCTATAATTATATTGCAGATGTGAATAATGAAATCGCAAGCAATGAACGTAGATTGCTTGATATTACAGGAACATCTGACATTATTGGTACACAAGAATTGCTCGAACGTCGCCAACAAGAACTTTTGGATGAAATCGCTGCATCTAGTGATGAAAATCCTGAAGCCTTGTTCATTGAATTATTCACTGTGGAAGCACAATTGAGTGATGATCTTGAACAAGTGGCTGCACGGATTGCGGCAATTGAAGCTGGCGAGCCGATTGGTGAAGATGCCGATCCTGAACTCGATGACGATCAATTAGCAGCACGTCTTGTTGCACTACAAGATAATATCCCAACACGCCTTGCAGCTATTGACGCAGCACTCGAAGGTGAAGAAGGCTTGTACGCACAACGCGATGCCTTGTTAGCAGATCTTGACTCTTCAATTTTACGCGGTTACTTCCCACGTTTAGAAGAAGTCCGTGTACAAGCTGAAGAAGCAAATAATCCGCTCTTGCTAACCACCTATATCGCAACCGATTCTAATCGCTTATCCCAAATTGAATTTGGTGGCGCATTGGATGGCTACATCACGACCACCTTGATTCATGGTCGCCCCGGTAGTGGTGATGTGTGGAATGGCAATATCATGGTGTCATGGTCACAACGCGCTGGTGGTCCACTCCGCGATGACCAAATTGGTGATATTGTTGCTTATATCCTTAACTGGGATAAAGGTGACAATTGGACGGCTGATGATTTTGCTGCTGTTAATCAGTATGCGATCTTACATCAGGCTTATGACCCTAATGGTGGCGGAGATTCAGTGGATACAGTCGGTGTTGATGTAGAAGCGATCACAGCAAGTTTGCCTGTTGGTGACGCAACACATGGTGAAGAACTTTACAATGGTTCTGCCCCACTTGAAATTGGTGTTGTAGCAGGTTGTTCAGGTTGCCATCTTGGTGGCGCAGTCGGTCCTGCAACAATGGGGACATGGACGCGTGTTCAAAGCCAACGGTTGACCTTACCTGAGTTTGCCGATTATACCGCCGAACAATATTTGGTAGAAGCAATCGTTGCACCGAATGACTATGTTGCGCCGGGCTATGCCAGTGGTGTGATGAATGCGAATTACGGTGAGCAATTGACTGCCCAAGATTTAGCAGACATCATCGCTTACTTAGCAACACAAACACAATAAAGTCCACAACATAACGTTTAAGAAGCCTCCGTATCATACGGGGGCTTTTTTGTTTACACTAATGGCATTATGGCAGGTTTGGTATATCAAATCGCTAACACATAAAAGAGGAGTATCGGTCTTATGAAAATATATTTAGCATGGTTGAGTCTTATCATCAGCCTATTTGTGATCGTACAAATGCCTGTTCGTAGTCAAAATGCGGATGAGCAGACTTGTGATGAAGCAGGCTTAGAAGCATTCATCGTAGCAGGCACCAGTGATTTACTAACAGATAATCCTGATGCTGCGACTAGCTTTGATCTTGCTTATATCTATCGTGTTGCTGATTTAACAACAGCTTTTGCATTAGCCTGTGGGTATCAACCTACCTTCCCTGAAATTGAAGCACAGATTGATCGCACCTTAGATTTAGTACCCCTATCTTTTGTGATTGCAGCCTCATCTATTGGGAATGATGTTGATATTGCGCTGGAAAAATTAGAGGGTGTACAAGGTGATTCATTCAATGGGCAATTGCTTTATAACGGTTTAGAGGTTGGCTTAGATGGGTCAGAATTGGGGTGTGCTGGTTGTCATAATGGCGAAGTTGCCCCCATCACAGAAGCAAGCTATACCCGTGCCGATGAGCAACGGCTATTATTACCCGAATTTGCAGACTACACCGTCACACAATATCTTGTGGAGAGCATTTTACATCCGAGTGCCTACATTGTCCCTGAATATGCAGCAGTACAAATGCCAGCGAATTATGGTGGTCGCTTAGATGCCCAGCAATTAGCGGACTTAATTGCTTATTTGGATAGCCAAGATCAGCTATTGGATGAATAGTAGAAATTTAGCCAGATAACCTGTTTTATCGCTCGTTATGGAGTAAACTAATTGTATGAATACATACACTATCAAAGGAATAGCATAATGACTACTCTTATTAAACGCTACGGAACAGTCACAATTTTGACCATGATGATGTTGGCGATGTCTGTGAGTATGGTATTAGGGCAAGAAGAAGTTGAAGCCGTAGAAAGTGCCAGTAGTGATGGCTTAATGATCGCTGTTATTGGATTTGGCTTGCTGGTTGTTTTTGGTTTGGGTGCTGCTATCAATGCTCAATCCAGCGAAGATACTGTGTAATTCTCTACGCAGCATCCATCGCAATAATCAATGGGGATACTAAGGTGTCCCTTTCCTAAACATCCACATGATTATATTTTTAGATCAAGATGCGATACACAAAATTTACATTTCTTTGCCAATTAATTAACCTATCTAAGACATCATAAGTTTTTACGGTGCTGTAATCTTATACCGATATAGTAAAGTTGTTGAATGGGTTTAGAATTGTGAAAAGCATCACAATTGATTATAATGAGCTATAAAACGTGATTTTTTAGGAGTCTCGGCATGGCAGAATTAACGTGGGAAAAATCGTCCGAAAAAGTACAGCAAGAGGCGATCAGCACACAAAAAAGTGAACGCTGGAAATTCCTACTGGGTGGATTGCTCATTTTAGGCGCAATTGTCTATCTGATGATTACGAGTACGATTAATGGCGCTCGTTTTTTCATTACTGTCGATGAAGTTGTTGCCGAACCGACCTATCTTGACCAATCGGTGCGGCTCACGGGGGCGGTACTTGGCGATACAATTATTTACGATGCCACCACAGGTGATCTTAGTTTCACAATTTCGCACATTCCGCGTGAATTTGAAGACCTCGCTGAAACATTACATCAATCTGCAAATGACCCTACCATGACGCAATTAATGGTCGTGATGGAAGATACAACCATGCCTGATTTGCTCCAACATGAAGCACAAGCGATCTTAACAGGTGAATTACGGGCAGATGGTAGTTTCCATGCAACAGAACTCAATTTGAAATGTCCTACACGCTTTGAAGAACATACACCCAACATGCTCACCGATGTGCGCGAGGAATCATAAACCATGTTAGCTGAAATTGGTTTAATTGCCTTAACGCTATCCTTCCTCACCTCTGCTTTTGCGGTGATTGCTAGTGTTTATGGTGAAGTCCGTTTTTCAAATCGAATGGTATTAAGTGGGCGCAATGCAGCACTCATTACATTTCCATTATTAACAATTGCGATTGTTGCATTATTGGTCGCACTCATCAATGAAGATTACCAAATCGCTTATGTATTTTCAGTCAGCGACCCAACAACACCGCTATTTTATCGTATAACAGCTTTATGGGGATCACAAAAAGGCTCACTCCTCTTTTGGGATTTCCTGATGGCACTTTTTGCATTTGGGGCAATTATTTTCAATTGGAAAAGTGATCGGCGTTTGATGCCCTATACCATCGCGTTCATGATGGCATCGGTCACATTCTTCATTGGTATTACCCTCTTTGTAGAAAATCCATTTGCACGCATCTGGGCAAATCCTGTAACGGGTCAAACATTTGAAGCCTTGCTCGTTCCTGCTAATGCAATCTCCCCCGGTGATGTGTGGTTAGCAGCCAATGCACAAGGCTTGAGTCCCTTATTGCGTCACTTTGGCATGATTATTCATCCACCTATGCTCTATCTAGGCTTTGTTGGCTTTGTTGTCCCATTTGCCTTTGCGATGGCAGCGCTTGCAAGTGGCGACCTCAGCACCAATTGGATAAAAGCAACGCGCCGTTGGTCATTGGTGGCATGGTTATTCTTGAGTCTCGGTCTCATTCTTGGTGGACGTTGGGCATATGATGTTCTCGGTTGGGGTGGTTATTGGGGCTGGGATCCTGTCGAAAACGCAGCGTTTTTACCTTGGTTGGTCGGTACAGCCTTCATCCATAGCGTGATGATCCAAGAAAAGCGCGGCATGCTCAAAGTATGGAATATGGTATTGGTTATTGGTACATTTAGCGCGGTGCTATTCGGTACATTTGCAACCCGTAGTGGCGTTATTGAGAGTGTCCACAGTTTTGCACGCTCTTCAATTGGTTTCCCGATGTTGATGTTCTGGGGTGCAATGACGCTAATTGGAACGTATTTAATTGTATACCGTTGGCGACGTGGCGAACTCAAAGATGAACATGAATTCGCTGGCATCATGAGCCGTGAGACGCTCTTTGTACTGAACAATGTCATCTTTATGGCGTTGACTGTGACAATTTTTTGGGGCAGTTTCGGCGCACCGATCATTTCAGAATTGGTGATTGGGCAAGAAATAACGCTGGGTTCAGAATATTTCTTACAAGTGACCACACCACTATTTGCTGCCTTGTATATCCTGATGGGCATTGCACCATTATCGGCATGGAGCGCAACGTCACTCAAACGTCTCGGTAATGCGCTGGTCATTCCGATGTTCTTGACCGTTGTTTCAGTTGCCCTCTTAGTCTTCATCATGGGACATCGTTCAATGGGTGCGTTATTTGGCTATACGATTGTCATCATTGGTGGTTGGGTGGTTCTATTTGAAATTTATCGAGCTGCTGCTGCCCGTGTACGAACAAAAAACGAGAATTGGTTGATAGCCATCTTCAAATTGTTCGAGCGTAATCAACGCCGTTATGGCGGTTATCTCGTTCATTTAGGGATTGTCGTCATCGGTATTGGGGTCATCGGTAGCACCTTATTCCAATATGAAACTCGGCGAACCCTCACTGTCGGCGATAGTATTGCCATTCGAGATTATGTCATTCGCTTTGATGATGTCCAAATTGGATATGAAGTGCCGAATCCGGGTCCTAATGACCGCGAAATTACACGTGGTATATTGACCTTGATGAATAGTGACGGTCAACAAATTGCGATGATTAATCCGCGTATTGATCGCTTCCCTCAAATGAATATGCTCATTGCAGGGGCGCATAGTACGATGGAGCGTGATTTTTATATGTTGATGGATGCCTATGTACCCGAAGAGAATATCGCATCATTCGTGATTTATATTAATCCCTTAGTGAATCTTGTTTGGTGGGGTGGCATTATCTTGATTATCGGCACAGTTGCAGCAACCTATCCTAAAAATATTGTGCCTGAGCATGTCCGTACAGGTAACAAACGGAAGGAATCAGCATGAGACACTATTTAACGATTTTGCTTATCCTGCTGATTAGTGCAATGGGTGTATATGCACAAGGTACAGTCACACAAGATGATGTGACCGAGGTTGCAGCGCGTATGTTTTGCCCTGTCTGTGAAAATGAGCCATTAGATCAATGTTACAACCCAACTTGTATCCAATGGAAAAATGAGATTCGGGATTTACTGACTCAAGGCTACACCAATGATGAGATTATTACATCGTTCGTAGAGCGCTACGGCGATCAAGTTGTCGGTGTGCCACAAGACCCCATGCTGCGTGTGTTATCATTTAGTGCGCCTTTGCTTGCAACATTGATTGCGCTTGCTATTGGGGTAACAACATTCCTCAAATGGCGACGGGCTGAACCCATGATAAGTTCAACAAGTGTAACAGTTGACCCCATAACAAATGCAGATAGCTATCGTTCACAGATAGAGCGAGATTTGATGTAATGGTACAAGAACCTGAATTTTTACAACAAGCATCCACACCCGAGCAAAAGCCTTTCAGCTTTACACCCGGTACAATTATCTTAATCGTGGGTGTCATTATGGTTATTGCTGTTTTAGGTATACAACTTTCACGGCAAAATCAGTTACAACCGATTCCCGGTGAGCGTGCGCCTAACTTCACTATCACGACTTATGACGGCGAAGTCTATGATTCGCGTGATATGCGGGGTGATATTATCATCGTTAATTTGTGGGCGAGTTGGTGTGCGCCATGCCACGCAGAAGCAGATGATTTCCAACAAATCCATGAAGATTACGCATCCGAAGGCGTGGTTTTGCTGGGGGTCAATTGGTTAGATATTGATAGTGAAGCCCAAGAATTTATTGATTTCTATGAGATTACCTACCCCAATGCGCCTGATCTTGGTGAAGCAATCTATGAAGCCTTCAATGTACAAGGTATGCCAGAAACTTTTGTCATTGGGCGTGATGGCATTGTACGTGCAACATTCTTAGGGGGTACAACCTATGAAGCCTTATCGACAATCCTCAATCAATTACTAGCAGAGGATGTGTAATGAGTATTTTTGGATTAATCACTGCCGTCGTATTGTTGCTCGTAACACTCGCTTATATTGTCTTGCCCTTACTACAACGCGAAACGGTTGACGCGGATGTATTCCGTAACAAGCAACGCGAACGAGCATTAGCGTACTACGAACGTGTTTTACGCAATGTTCGTGATTTGGATGATGATCTCGCAACCGATAAAATCAGCCAAGAAGAATATACATTAGAGCGTGAACGATGGATGGGACGTGGTGTTGAATTACTACGCATGCTCGATAATTTAGACGAGGCACACAACCTTACTGAGCAATTACAAGTGGCAGCCAATGATGCCGATATTGATGCTGCAATTGAAGCGGCGATTAACACTGTTCCCGAGCAACAAACAGCAAACGAGGTAATTTAATCTTGATGTCAAAACAAATAATTGAGCGCGTCTTATTGCTGGGAATCATCAGCCTTATCATCAGCGCGTGTAGTGATTTAGCCGGTAATGTTGAGATTGTTGCAACCAGTGCGCCCAGTGTTGCACAGGTCAGTGATATTGACTTAGACCAACCTGTTAATCCACCGAATATTGCTAATGGCGAACGGATTTATCAGCAAAATTGCACCAGTTGCCATGGCTTAACAGGGGCTGGTGATGGGACGCTTGTCGAAAGTGGCGACGTACCTCGGATGGGATCATTCCGCGACCCTGCTCATATGCGTCAACAAACCGTTGCCTTTTATTATGACATCATCACCAATGGGAATCTCATCAATTTGATGCCTCCTTGGAGTGGGTCACTATCAGAGCAAGAACGCTGGGATGTGGCAATGTATGCTTACACGCTTCATTACACACCCGAGCAAATCGAACGTGGCGCAGAATTGGTTGAATCACCCTCTAGTGCGATTCAATTTGAAAGCGATACACAACTCGCCGATGCAACAGGACTCAGTGGTGAAGATGCCTACGCAGCCGTCGCTTATGAGCGCTTACAATCAGTACGAAACTGGGGTGTAAGTGCTGCCGAAGTCACCGAAGAACCGATTGTAATCCTAGAAAATGTCAATTTTTCGGGTCAAGTTTCGCAAGGTTCGCCGAATGCTGCTTTCCCATCAGGATTACAAATCCAACTCCAATATGGTGATTTTTTGGAGACAACCGAAATCATAAACGGGGTCATTGATGCCAATGGTCAGTATAGCTTCCCTGATATTCCTGTTTTAGCGAATAGCACCTACTTTGTGGTTGTTTTCTATGATGGACGCGCCTTTATCAGTGATCCACTTGTGACCCGTGATTTACAAGCCGATAATGCGCTTGATGTGGTTGTTTATGAAACCAGCAGTGCGCCAAATATCGTTAATCAAACGGGCATAGAATTGGTATTCGATTATCTCACTGTTGATAACCTCGGTTCTGGCTTAGTGACCAATCACTTATCGATTTACGATAATCCGACAGATTATGTATTTCATCTATCACCAGACGGTCAAGATGTACGCATATCATTGTTGATTTCGTTACCTGTTGGCGCAATTTTCCTCGATGCACCTGAGCAATCGAACTTCATCCAAGTACAAGATCAATTTGCACTGATTGATACGCGCCCTGTTTATCCCGGCTTACATACCGCAGAAACGTCTTACTTCCTACCCTATGTCGATAGTGCTCAAACGGTGGATATACGGGTTAACAATCGTTTTAATGGCGAAGTCAGCATCATTATGATCGACCCTGAACTGCGTGTGACAGGCAATGGATTTACGCTCTCTGAAACAATCAATTTAGCCTCTGAAGAAGCACCTGTGATGGCAAATGTCTACACGGCAACGCTCGATTTACAAGCTGGCGAAAGTGTCATCTTCGATATTGAAGGGCGTATAAGTCAGAATACCAGTGACACAGCAGGTTTACTAACGCAAGATCAACTCATTCCTATTCTGATAGGCATAATCGTTATCGTTATTTTACTGGGTGGTGGTATAACATGGTATTTACGGCGTAATAGCAATAGTCCACACCGCCAAATTGAGCAAATTGTATCTGAGATTGTCCGTTTAGAAGCCTTACATGATGCCGGGCAACTGAATCATGATGTCTTCCAAGATAAGCGCAAAGCACTCAAAGAAAAACTCGCACAACTGATGTCAGAAAGTAATCAGGCATGAGTGAGGCACGTCCAATCATTGAGGTACAAGAGATCAGTAAAGCCTATGGCTATATGCCTGTTCTCAAACGCCTATCTATGACGGTTGAACGCGGTCAATTTGTTGCCTTATTGGGTCCCAATGGCAGTGGTAAATCAACCTTGCTCAAGATGATTGCAGGACTTGTCAAGCCAACAGGTGGCATTATCACCGTTGGTGGTTGGCAAATGCCTAAAGAAGCTGAAGCTGTTCGCTCACAAATTGGCATGGTCAGTCATCAAGCCTTGCTCTATGACAACCTGACTGCACGCGAGAATTTAGAATTTTTCGCTAAATTATATGGCGTGCTAAAGACAGCACCGATTGATGACTTGCTCACTAAGGTCGGATTAGCCAAACGGAGTGATAGCTTGGTTGGTACATTCTCACGCGGGATGCAACAACGCTTGAGTATCGCGCGCGCCCTCTTACATAATCCGCATGTGTTGCTATTTGATGAACCCTACACAGGACTCGATCAAGATGCAGGGGCGGTATTAGATGATTTGCTAATTGATGCTCATCAAGCAGGTCATACAGTGATGATGGCAACCCATCAATTAGAACGCGCAGCACGGCTTGCGGATCGTATTGTGATTATTAGTCGTGGTAGCATCGCTTATGATGATACACAAGGTCTGTCCTCAGCAGAAATTGGGACGCTCTATACACAAACAACGGGAGCAGCCAGCACACGATGACTATTTCTTTCATGAGCGTTGTAATCGCAATCATCCAAAAAGATTTACAAGCTGAATTACGAAGCCGTGAATTGGTCGCAACAATGCTGCTATTTTCATTATTGAGTGTGCTGGTTTTCAGCTTTGCCTTAGAGCTTGATCGCGTGGCAGAAGAACAAGCTGTAAGCGGGGTGCTTTGGGTGACGATTGTTTTTGCGAGTTTGCTAGGGCTTAATCGTAGTATGGCAATGGAAAGTGATAATGCTAGTATCGATGCTTTATTGCTTGCACCCATTAGCAGAGGCGCAATCTTTGCTGGTAAATTGTTCAGTAATTTTGTATTTACCTTAGCGGTTGGCTTATTGCTGATGCCACTGATGACCTTGCTCTACAATCTCAATCTGCTTGATGGTTGGTTACTGCTAGTTGTCATACTAGGAACATTAGGCATTTGTGTGACAGGAACGTTATTAGCAACGATGGCATTACAAAGTCGCTCCCCTGCTGCTTTATTAGCAATTGTACAATTACCAGTTGTGCTGCCGATCCTGTTAGCAGCCGTTATATCTAGCAATGGCATCATCGGCGGAGTCGCACCTTTCAGCGATTGGTCAGCATGGATACAAATTCTTGTTGCGATTAATATCATTTATCTAGCATTATGCTTTTTAATGTTTTCCTATGTCATTGAAGAATAAATCAACAACACACGCTGTAGTTTTTAGGAGATAACAGCTTATGGCGACAGCCACCTTTAACAAATCAAAAACCTCGGATATTATGCTTACACCGATTCCGAATACACTCAAAATCTTAACTATCGTGACAATTCTTGGATTAATCGGTACGCTTTATTTGGGATTGGTCAATGTTGGAACAGATGTCGAACAAGGCGATGTCCAACGCTTATTTTATATCCACATGCCAGCATTTTTTGGAGCATTCACGGCGTTTGGGGCAACTGTTCTTGGCGGTATCATGTATCTGCGTAATCGCAACCCTAAGTGGGATCGTTTGGCTGTGGCAGGAGTTGAAGTCGGATTAGCATTATCGACGGTCAACTTGCTAACAGGGATTGCATGGATGCGTCCCATTTGGAATGCGTGGTGGTTATGGGATCCACGCTTAACCTCAGCAGCTATTATGGTACTGACTTATGCAGCCTATCTGATGTTACGCGCAGGTATTGAAAATCCTGATACGCGTCGGCGCTTTGCATCGGTTTATGGTATTTTAGCGATTACCACTGTTATTCTGACACTGGTTATCATTCGCATTCGCCCTGATACCATTCACCCTGCCGTCATTGGTCCAAGTCCACAAAATGCCCAAGGTGAATTTGATGCGACAACAGGCGTTATCATCGCGCTCATTCCTGCCTTACTGTTCTATAGCACCATCTTCCCGATTACGCTAATGTGGTTTCGGATTCGTTTAGAGAATATGTTTGATTTGGTTGCACAGAAGAAAGCGGAGGTACTCGGTTAATGTTAAAACGATTTTTTCTGATTGTGTGGCTTATGTTATTCACGCCCATCTTCACATTGGCACAAGATGCTGATGATGATCTTGGCGCATATTTACGCTTAAATAGCAATTTTAGTGTGCCAGAAATCACTGGTTGGGATGTTTTAGTCGAAGGCGAAACCGTTTTATTCAGTCGGGATGATATTGACGCACAAATTTATGTGCGGATTGTCGATACACTAGATACCACCTTAGCTATTGATGCTGCGATTGCTGATGTTGAGCAAATTTCGCTCGAAACAGATCAGGCATTTTTAGAAGGTCGTATCGGGCGTAATAACGGCACATGGAATTATCGTATCTTTGAAGATGGTGATACCAGCGTGACAGCTTATGCTTTGTTACAAAGTAATCAAGTTTATGTGGTACTTTTTGCCGAGCAAAGCCCTGATTATAACGCTTATCATCTTGCAAAACGGAGTACAACAACGGACGTTGCAAGCGAAGACGATGTTATCAATGAAGTGAATCTTGCTGTTGCGGCAGTCCTCACCGATGTGACAGGCAACGCAATTGCGGATGAACCACTCACCAGTCGTAATCCTGTCGAGAATAATGCCTTGTGGATTGAATCAACGTATGCAGGTGCGATTACCACAGCATCGTATTACTTCACCCGTGAGGATATTATTTACATCACAGTGGTGGAAGGCGATGGTGTAGTTGCAGCCGAATTATCCGATGCTTTTGATTCGATCTTCTTAGGATTTGTAATTACCCCTGATAATGGCGAATATCTACTTTTAGGCTTGATATTTTCAGCCGTTATTATGCTGGCGTTAATCGGGAGTATGTTTTTACGCTATCAAAATTTCAAGAAAGACTTACTGGTTTTAGAGCAACTCGCTGAATCAGACGAGGTATAAGAGTTTAAATGAGGCATGATACGTAGATAGATATTCTAGGGACGGATTAGTGTCATCCGTCCGCTTTTTTTTATAAGCCCTAGGCATCTTTACGCATGATGCGACCCTCTACCCCAAATAGGCGTGCGGTCATCATCATCAGCCCTATCAGCTTAAAAATTGAGGGGGCTTGCCACCAAGGAATGGTTTGATAACCAAATTTTTCATAATAAGGTTCCATTTTTGCTAGGCATTTTAAGTATAGCGGACGACCTGCGCGGGCTTCGAGTGCGCTAATCATCGTACGACCAACCCCTTGCCCCTGAAATTCAGGATTCGTAACGAGACTGCCTAGTTCTTCACAGCCTATATGTGGCTTGATTTGCCCGATACCAGCAATATGATTATCAACTTCAGCAATTAGAAAATTTTCCCAATCCAGCCCTATTGGATCCAGATGTTCGCGTTTTATCATGGCTTTGATGATTGTTTCATCATCTTGTGTTGCTGGACGGATTATAATACTTAGCTTGGACATATCACCTCTAGCGTAGTTTGCGCCACTTGACTATACTCATTTACATGATGAAATTAACGATACCTTCACTTATTGTGCTGCTATTATTAGCAGCTTGTCAACCAACCGTTCCATTAGGTCCTACGACTGAGATTCCGTTTCCGACGATGACGGTTGGACAACGGATCAGTGGTGATTTAACAACGCCTAGCGCACGAGGGATTGCGGTACAATTCGGCAATGATGCAAATGTACTCGCAAATCGTACCACACCGACACCTGATACAGGGCGTTGTCCATTTGAATCAGAGAATATCATCTTAGATGCCTTCCCGAACAATCGCACAGATGCCATTACCGTGATGTTACAATTTTTGAATGATGGCGGTAATATCCAGCGCTTACAAGAAGAAATCTTAGCAGAATGGGATGCCTTTGGCGATGCAGGCTATCTGGAAACGATTGATCTTACGGGTGAAGGAACGCCTGAAATTGTACTCGGTTATATTGCCCCCGGTGATGTCGGCACGCTACTCATTTTTGGGTGTCAAGCAGGGCGCTATGTACAACTCTATGAAGCCAATAGTGATGGTAGCGAACCGCCAACAATCCTTGCATTGGGTGACATCAATAATAGTTCACCTAATGAAGTCGCCTTAATGCGCCGTTCGTGTGCTGATCCTGAAGCCTGCGAATTACAGACGCAGATTATTGGATGGGAATACACACTCGGGCGTTTTGTGAATTTATTGCCTGATACTGTCCTGACACTCAATCCACCTGAATTGCGTGATATTGATAATGATCTTGTTGATGAATTAGTCATCAGTTTATCGAACAATGGGACAGCAGCCACAGGTCCTCTACGGCAAGGGACAAATATTTATGATTGGAATGGGCAACTTTATCTCTTGTCGATTATTCAATTACAAGAACCAAGTTATCGCATCCAAGTGATTCATGAAGGAGATCGTCTTTTCTCATTGAATCAATTACAAGATGCGATTTTTGCTTACCAAGCAGCCCTCACAGATGATGATTTGCGCTATTGGTTCAATGATGGACCTGTCAATACCTTAACATACGGTCAATATCGCTTGATTATTACTTATGGTCTGCTGGGGGATAGTGCTGGTGTTATCACACAATTAGATGCCATCAATAGAGCCTATCCACTTGAAATTGACCAAACCATTGCCGATTTACCTGTTTATGGGCATATGGCAAGTATTTTTGTGCAAACACTCAGTGAAACGGGTGACTTACATGAAGCCTGTGTCGCTGTCCAAGGTGTTATCGCAGATCGTAGTGAAGCACTGGGCTTTATTAACCGTTACGGTAGCCGTAACCCAACTTATACCGCACTTGATTTATGCCCCTATTAAAAACCTTTTGAGGAGTTATTAATGTCTGAGATAAAGACATACTTTGATGATAAAGAAAGCGCAATGATTGACTTATTGCGCGACTTGATTGAAATTGAAAGTCCTTCACGCAATAAAGCAGCCGTCGATAATATGAGCCAGCGCATTGCTGAATTATTTACAGAACACGGTGCGAGTGTTGAGGTTATTGCACGTGAGGCTGTTGGTGATATTGTTTTAGGCAAGTGGAATGCTGATGGTACTGGCAAACCTATTTTGATTGTATCGCATATGGATACCGTGTGGGATGTTGGCGCTGTTGCTGCTCGCCCTATTCGTATTGAAGATGACGGACGTTTATATGGTCCGGGTGCAGTTGATATGAAAGGTGGCATTGTCATTTCAATCTTTGCTATTGAAGCCTTGATCGCGCGTGGAGAATTGCCTAATCGCCCGATTTGGTATTTAGCAACATCTGATGAAGAAATTGGTAGTAAGCACAGTAAAGACCTCATCGAGGAATTAGCGCAACAATCAGCCTTAGTCCTCGTAACAGAACCACCAACTGGTGATGGCTCACTCAAAACATGGCGCAAAGGAACAGCGAGTTACACCATGACCATCACAGGGAAATCAGCCCATGCAGGTAATGAACCCGAAATGGGCATCAATGCTATTATCGAATTTGCCCAACAAGCGCTTGATCTCAATAAGTTGAATGACCTCAAGTATGGCACATCGGTATCGGTCACTGTGGTTAATGGTGGTAATGCAAGCAATGTAATCCCTGACCAAGTGACGGCACGTTTAGATGTACGCGCTTTGAGTGTGCCAGCTTATGAAAAAGTGCATCGTGCAATTATGGATCGTATGCCCTTTATGCCCGGTGCTCAAGTAGATATGCTCCGCAATCATCATCGTCCACCAATGGAACGCGGTGATGGCAAAGCCTTTGTCCAAGCCCAAGGTATTGCAAAAAATATCGGTATGACCATCCGTGAAGATGGCGCTGGTGGTGGGAGTGATGGGAATTTCACGGCTGCATTGGGGATTCCGACATTAGATGGTTTAGGCGCAGAAGGCGGTGGCTTACATGCACTGCATGAGCATATTCTCATCAGTAGCTTGCCTAGAAAAGCAGCGCTGATGGCAGCAATTATCCGTGATTGGCAAGATTGATATTTTCATAACATAGACAATGCTAAAGTGGACAGCGCGATGCTATCCACTTTTTATTTATCATGACAATTATTCTGCGTCAGAAAGTAACCATTCTTGCGCTTCCAGTTCGGTGCCACCTTTGATAAAGCGCCGACTAGCTTTCATTCGTAAGGCATTGAAGAACATCTGCAATACGGATAAAACCACGCTTTCTTCGTAAATATAGACCGCACGAATTTCAGGTAGTTCGCTATATGTGCCATATAAGCGCCGTAATTCTGAGAAAAAGTATTGCAAGGGTGGGACACCTTCGCGTGCATCAATGAGCAATTTTAGTTGTTCATCGTTAGGATGCCCATCCAAAATATTTTTCATGTGCATTAACGCATCATCCACAGCAGCTTTGCTTTTATTTTTGATAATGAGCTTATGAATGTGATTGGTTAGATAATGTTGATGCAGGCAACTTAGCTCTGTTTGAGCCATGCGTTTTTACTCCGATAGATAATAGCTTAGCATTTATATTAGACATGCTGTCAAATATAAATGGTATTGTAGCAAAAGCAACACAAGATTATGTTATAATTTTCTAACGCATTAATTTTGGATGTTTAATAGTTGCTGACGCGTTGTAATAGATTGCATGGTCTGGATAAATTCATAAATAGAAGAACTACCTTGGCGTGTGGCGATAACAGCAGAACCGATAGGGTCTGTGCCACCTGCACCAGCAATCCCACCGCCTGCTTGATAACCACCATAGAATGCAAAAAATGCTTGATTAATTCGGCGTAGCGCGTAGCCATTATCATAGAAAAACAATCGTCTATCATTCATATAGGCTTCCGCAGCATCAACATCACCATCCGCTAACAAGGCATCTACTTGTGTACGCGTGATAGCCATCTCATCCGCAAAATTGAAGGCATCAGGATCAACAAGGAGCGTCGGTGTAGCTGTCGTTTCAGCAATTGTCGGCAGACGAGGGGGCATAAGTTCAGGATAGTAGCGTTGAATTATTATAGCAGCTATTTCTTTGCCAAATAAATCAGAAGTCGTTTCATTGATAATACGAGCTTCGCCAGCGAAACCGTCCCCTGTGAAGTAGCTAATCCCTAGCGGATGAAAATACAAATAATGATGTAACCATTCATGAGCAAATGTTTCTATCACGAAA
Source organism: Phototrophicaceae bacterium (assembly GCA_049680565.1). Taxonomy (GTDB): domain Bacteria; phylum Chloroflexota; class Anaerolineae; order Aggregatilineales; family Phototrophicaceae; genus JAUZRW01. Next base: position 8,239 of record JBAUIA010000100.1, on the reverse strand, counting down.
CTCAAATTAGAGGTTTCTTGAATCATTGCAGGATAGAGCGCAATCCCACCCAATGGCACAATCAACGCAGAAACATCAAATGTTTCCATAATTTCGTCTTCTAAATTGCTGCGTTCATCAATAGTGAGCGCATCAATGACTAAGGAGTTTTCCATGCGAATCGTATCACGAGGCGACGTAACGAGTAAATTGGGCATCCGTGTAAAGCGCATCGCCATTGGTGGCAATAATTGTCCTAATGTGCCAAAGCCTTCATCAACTAAAACGGCTGCAACTTGCCCTTCTAAGATCGCTTCGACGGTTGATTGACGGGTATTCAGTGTTGCACGTAAGGCATCCCGTTCAGACCGTAGTGATTGAGTTGCATCGGCAGGTGCTGTAAATTGTGGATTGTTATAGATGCTGGCGATTTCTGATTCTAAAGATAAGACTTGTGCGAGGTCTGCCATATAATCACGCACAAATTGGCTACGGTCTGCTTCTGAGGCATAAGCAGATTGCCCAAATAAGGCTGCATCGACTTTTGCACCAATGGCATTGATTTCCCATGTAATAAAATCAAAATTATAGAGTGAAGTCGCTGCTGGGATTTCTTCCCAAACCGATTGATGTTGAATGGTTGAACTTGGGATAAACGAAACAAAACAAATTGCAAATATCAATAGTGCAACACCATAACGCCACCACCACAGTACCCAATGACCGAGGATAATCCAGAGTTTTTGCAGAATGCTTTGTAAGAGAGTTTTCATAAATTAGGTATCATTAAACCCAGTAGATAACCCTGACATAGTATAGATCAGGATTGAAATGAAACGCAGGAACAACGATTCTTGTTGTCCCTGTAATTTATTGGATACTTTACAGATTCTATATGACGCTAGACTTCAATGTAGCGTTTCCATACGGTAGGACCTGTTCCTAAAGCAATCACAAGATAACTTGTACGGGGTGTTTTCGGTTCCCAGAGCAATTTCATACCTGCTTCATGCGGTAAACGGTTGCCCTTCTTATGATTACAGACCGCACAAGCACAGGCTGTATTTGACCAATTATCTTTGCCATTGCGCGATTTCGGCAAGATATGGTCAATAGTAAAATCTGTTTTTGTTAGGACTTTGCCTTTTTGGAGCATACCGGGTTCGATATTGCAATAAATACAGGTGTAATCATCGCGGACAAGCACACCCCGACGACTCCAATGGGCGCGGCGGCGCGGTACATTGATATATGTACGAAGCGCAATAACAGATGGGATTACGAATTTATCACGGATACTGCGGACGTAATTGCCGCTTTCTTCTACAACGACAGCCTTGCCTGCAAGCACAAGATTAATCGCTCTAGGTACCGTGACGACAGATAGTGGTTCCCATGTGCTGCCATTGAGTAACAACACACGTCTTTGCATTATGGCACTGGTTGACACGGGATGATTTTCTCCCTAACTAACCAATCGTCATCTACACAATAATACCATAGACCCTAACTATAGGGCACTATAATATTCCTCTACTTAGCATACACCATACAGCTTATTAGTGCATTAAAATCTAATGTATTTGCTTGTTAAAAATTGGGTAGAATAATTTAACATTTTCTTACCCTTCTGCAAGAATTTTGAAACGGGTAACAGAACGTTCTATTACCCGATAGATTGTTAATCAAACGTTTGGTGCTTACATCTGTAAGCGATATTGCTTATGCCTATGGGACACTTTAGATTATTTTATTGAGAATTGGTGATGTGTCCCGTAAGATATTTCACGAGACACCTAGTTGAGTATTCAGTGGTCATTCGCTGACCTCGGTCTGTCTCATCAGATTTCGACATGCCGTACTCCTATGGTCTCTTTACGATTGTGAGTGTGCTAACCGGCTTTATCGACTTTTGGTACGATATGTAAGATCGGTTGTTGGCGACTTGGTGTATATTGTTTGCTATTGTGTACTGATTGTAGTTCGACCAATGTTTCTTGCGCGGTGTAGATAATATCGCGCAGAACACTCATGATCTCTGCTTCATCCATTTCAGCAAAATAAGGTAATTCGCCATCACTAGCAACGCTATGCAGTGTATCAATGAAATCGAGGACATCTTCGATTTGCATTCTGTTGCTAGTGCTTTCCAAATGTTCGATGACGGTGATGTTCTGGCTCATTCTTTCACCTCTGTCTTGAGTAAATCTATTAAAAAACACAAAAGGGGTACGAAACCGTTTCTTCTTGGTCTCGTACCCCTTTTTCGTAAACTAAGTTACTTGGAGGTATGTGTCTAGCTTTTAAGCGCGATCAGGTTTGTGTACCTTTCTTTCGCTTAACGCTAGGAGACCAACTACGACGTTCACCAATCGGATCATTACCGATAAACGCGGCTGCTATGCCGAGTTGATTTGCATTTGGTGAATCATTTAACGCTGGATAGGTGGCATCAATGATGGGACTACCACAAAGGCGTAAATGTTGACTACCAAAGAATCTATCGACACGTAACACTGCCACAAGGCTACGCAAGATAGTTTTTGCGCCTTGGGCGGACAGCAGTATGTACCACATATTGCGGTATTTAGCTGTTGTGCTTGTTGTCAGATAAGTGGTAATCATTCTTGTCTATGCGCTTATCGCGCATCCTCCTAATGGATAGTTGTTTTGGTCTTTGTTTGAGAGTTTTAATGTAGGTACTCTCGAACCAGCCAGATTGTAATTTTTAAGTGGTCTAGACCACCTTTGCTATTAAATCACTTTTTAGGGTGACTTGTCAAGCAATTCATGCACCTTTTTCGACTTTTGTCTGATGGAGCATCGCTTGGATACTCTCGCCAGTGATAAAGACACGTCGCATACCAGCAGGTTTGCTTACCGTCAGGTGTCCCTTCTTGATAAGACGTTTGAGTGTGCTGAGGCTAATGCCGAGTGCTTCAGCAGCTTCTTGACGGGAATAGACTGCACCGGGTTCGATATGGAGTTTCTTTGCTTCGTTGCTCATAATTATTCTCCTTCTATATATTTATCATGGCTTGACAAGGACATCAAGAGTGTACTTCTATTTTAAACAGATTTTAAAGTGTCGCAAGGGTTCAACACGGTTATTTCATTAGAAAATCTATACTTGACAGATTTTGGCGACTCAATATATAGTGTTCGCACTAGACAAACAATATAGCAATCCACTAAAAGCATAGACGAAGACAGTTCACAAAGGCGCAACAGCGTTCACATTGACAGGGAGCTAGATGCCATAGATTGAGAGCATTAGCCAAAGTGATTGTGAAATTCCCTTCCGAGCTAGGCAGTGAAAATGAGTATTCTCTCATAATTAGTTGACCTCGTAAGCCGAACGTCACAGGCAATCAAGTGCAATCCATTATTTAATGGGTTGAATTAGGGTGGTACCGCGTGAGTGACTTTTCAAACACTCTCGTCCCTATTTTGGGCGAGGGTGTTTTTTGTTTTATATCCTTCGTGAATTGACAAGATAATCCTATGGCAAATGAGGAGCTATAAAATGGCAGATGATGTGCAATCCATTGAAAGTGTCGAGGCTGAAGCATTAGCAGCACTGGCAGATATGAACACCGAAGCTGATTTATCAGCATGGCGTAGTCAATATATAGGCGGCAAAGGTGTTATCCGTGCGATGCTTGGCAAAATCGGTAGCCTAGCCCCTGAAGAACGCGGTGCTTATGGTCAAGGTGTCAACAAGCTCAAAAATGCCTTGACTGAAGCCTATGAAACAAAACAAGTCGCCATCGAGGAAGCCCAATTAAAGGCTGATTTGGAAAGTGGACAAATTGATGTGACCTTACCGGGTCGTCCACGTTCTGCAGGTCGGATTCATCCGAGTACACAGACCTTACGTAACTTCTATACCATCTGGGCGGATATGGGTTTTCAGGTATTCCGTAGTCGGGAAGTTGAACTCGATGAATATAACTTCACCAAACTCAATTTTCCACCTGACCACCCTGCACGCGATATGCAGGATACCTTCTACACAACTGAGAAAGATGTCATTTTACGCACCCATACCTCACCGGGGCAAGTCCATGCGATGGAACAACTTGGTGATGGCGGTAGTAAACCGATTCGCGTTATTTTACCGGGGATGTGTTATCGCTTTGAGCAAATTACAGCCCGTAGCGAAGCACAATTTCATCAAGTTGAAGGCTTGGTCATTGGGCGTAATATTCGCATGAGTGATCTCAAAGGCACAATTACAGAATTTGCCAAGCGCATGTTCAAGCCTGATGTGCAAGTACGTTTTCGTGCGTCGTATTTCCCATTCACTGAACCTAGCATGGAAGTTGATGCTGAATGTTTCTTGTGTGATGGTGCAGGATGCCGTGTGTGTAAATATAGCGGTTGGCTAGAAATTGCAGGGAGTGGCATGGTGCATCCAAATGTTCTCCGTAATGGGGGTTATGATCCCAGTGAATGGAGTGGTTTCGCATTCGGGATGGGTCCTGAACGCATCACGATGTTGAAACATGGTATCGAAGATATTCGCTATTTCTGGAGCAATGATTTGCGCTTCTTAGAACAATTCTAAACAAGAGTCAACTCAACAAGATGCTAGAGGATTATACATAATATGACTAAAATCACCCACGCATTAGATAATCTATTTATCAATGCAGAAACAATCATAAATAGCTTAGGTGATGAGTTTAATTCACAAGAGTTTCTAAGGCTTATAATTCACGATCAACAACATGCTTACATTGATCTTCTCAATGCCTGTTATCACTTAACAATTCCATTTGACCAAGCTCATCAAAAAATCGGAAGACGTTTAAGTTCTATCTCTAATGAACTAGGTTATGAGAAACTAAAAGTTAAAGTAAACGACACTAACATATTTCGTAATTCAACTCAGTCAACCGTGTACCGAAAAATATAAGTAAATCACACGGAAAGCAACAATAAAGGAGATACAAGTACCATGCGCGTACCTATTTCATGGTTGAAAGACTATGTAGCAATTGATATTAAACCCGAAGAATTAGCAGAAAAGCTAACGACGGCTGGCTTTGAAGTCGGTAAGCTCGATTATATTGGCGTGCCACAAAACACTGTTGAAGGCATCCGCGTCCCACCAAGCAATCATCTCGTATGGGATCGGGAACGGATTTTATTAGGTGCAATCCAAGAAGTAAAAGCCCATCCTGATGCCGATAAACTCGTCTTGGCAATGGTCGATTTTGGTGGTGATGAGATTGAACAATGTGTCACAGGCGCACCTAATTTGATGCAATATAAAGATACAGGCGCACTAAATCCACCTTTATGGACTGCCCTTGCGCTTGAAGGTGCTGTTGTATGGGATGGGCATAGTGACGAACCGCAATTGATGACCCTAAAAGGCAAGAAATTGCGTGGCATCTATAACAAAAGTATGGTTTGTTCTGAGAAAGAACTCGGTATCACAGAAGAACACGAAGGCATCATCATTCTCGACCATGATGAGAAATATGTTGCAGGAACACCCTTTGCCGATGTTCTTGGTGATGTCGTGCTAGATATTGAATTGACACCAAACTTAGGACATGGATTCAGTGTTTTAGGCGTTGCGCGTGAAGTCGCTGCTTTGCTTGATACCGAACTGAAAAATCCGAGTTATGATGTCGTCATGGAAGGTGCGCCAATTGAGGGACAAGTTGATGTGGATATTCAAGCACCTGAGCTAAATCCACGTTTCACGATGACCTTGCTCAAAAATACCGTCGTCAAGCCATCGCCATTCTGGATGACACATCGACTGAAACTGATTGGTCAGCGTCCAATCAATAATATTGTCGATGTGACCAATTACATCACGTTTGAAATTGGGCAACCGCTCCATGCCTATGATTACGATGAATTAGTCAAACGTAATGGTGAAAACCCAATCCTTATCACACGCCTTGCAGAAGGTGAAACCATCCAAACATTGGATGAGGTTAAGCGAACCATTGGTGCAAACCAAATTATGGTCGCTGATTCACAAGGTACGCTTGGTTTTGGTGGGATTATGGGGGGTGCTGAAACTGAAATTAGTGATCGCACAACGACAGTCTTACTGGAAGCAGCAGCATGGAATTTCATCAATATTCGTAAAACACAACAAGCTCAAAAAGTGTTCACCGAAGCAGGAACGCGCTTTGCTCGTAATGTGCATCCATCGCGGACAATTTTGGGCAATAAACGCGGTATCGAGATGATGCGTCAACTCGGTGGTGGTACGGTTGCAGAAGGCATCATTGATAAATATCCGCAAAAGCCTGAACCTGTCATTGTTGATTTGCCTATTCGAGAAGTCCATCGTTTATTGGGGATTGATGTCAACATTCAGCAGGCAGCCGATGTACTAAGTCGCCTTCAATTTGATATAACAATTGATGGGGATGTGATCCATGCCACAACACCTGATTATCGCACCGATATTAGCACAGGGATTGTTGGTAAAGCGGACTTAGTAGAAGAAATTGCGCGGATTATTGGCTATGACCAAATTCCGACGACGATCATGGCAGATGAAATGCCTGAGCAAAAACGCAATCGTCGCCTAGAAATTGAAGAAGAAGTTCGTGATTTACTGGTATCACTCGGTCTGACTGAAAATATCAGTTATCGCTTCACAACACCCGAAGCCGAAGCAAAATTAACACCAAAAGGTAGCAACTCATCTTTGCCAGATGCGGATTACGTGACATTAGCCAACCCAATTGCATCTGACAAAACTGTTTTACGGCATACCTTGCTCACCAATTTGTTGATTAATGCCGCTAACAATGCCCGCTTCACCGAACGTCAGCAAGTCTTTGAAATTGGCAGTGTCTACCTCAAGCATGGTGCTGGATTACCTGATGAACCATCACGCGTGGCAATGGTGATGACAGGCGCACGCGAAGAAAGCGATTGGGTCGGTGGTGACAAAACCTTAGTCGATTTCTACGACATCAAAGGTGTTTTAGAAGGCTTAGTCGATGGCTTGCATATCACATCAATAGAGGTCACACGCGGTGAGCATAGTACGTTCCATCCGGGGCGCAGTGCAACCTTACATATCAATAATAAAGAGGTCGGCACATTCGGGGAATTACATCCGCGTGTGGCTCAAAACTTCAATTTAACAGATATGCCTGTGATGATTGCTGAATTGGATTTGGATGCGCTGATTGAAGCCACACCTGATCTATACAATGTTGAAGCCTTACCAACTGCACCACCTGTGCTTGAAGATATTGCTTTAGTCGTGCCGAATAGCACATCAGCAGCACAAGTTGAAGCCGTGATTCGTAAAGCAGGCGGTGACTTATTGCGCGATGTCAAGTTATTTGATGTCTACACAGGTGATAGCATCGAAGCAGGTTATAAGAGCCTCGCATATGCACTGACTTATCAAGGCGATGAAACACTATCTGATAAGCAAGTCAAACGCCTACGCAAGAAAATCATCGGTGCTGCCGAGCATCAACTCCAAGCAAAATTACGGAGTTAATCATAATTGGATTACATGGGACATGATTTCGGTCATGTCCTTTTTGATTAATTACCAAACTGTCCCTAGCCAATTGATAATCAAGGTTGTGAGGTTGGCATTGAACGCCAGTAAGCCTGTACCTGAGCCTGTCGTTTGTTCGACGAATTGTGAACCATCGGCAAAACTAGTTGCAACTGAGGAAGCAGTCGCGTAACTATCGGCATTACTGGGGCTATCTGCAATGAACATCGGGCGCGGATTGTAATTCGGTAACACATTAAGAATTGCGCCTCGGCTTTGAGGACTGAGCATAACCACTGCATCGCAAATTGCATCAATCGCACAACCTAAGAGTGCCATATCAGCCGTTGCTTCTGCCCCGATGACAGCAATTCGTGCAGGGTCAACCGCGCCATTTTCACTGAGTGAACGCAACAACACATTCAGATCATCGGCAAATAAACGATTGCCTAGATTGACGACTAAAACCGTATAGCCTGCTTCAAAAAGTTGCGGTGCTAGATTCCCCCAAGATGTTGCTTCTTGCGCTAGAATAAGTATCCCTGCGGAACGATTATCGGTTGAGCCATGTTCATATAAATCACCTGTGATAAGTGTACTATCTACTAAGAAAATTTGAATCGGTTGCGCGCCAGTTGCACTCACGCCACCTGATTGCAATGGCGGTAAGGGCGCATCAACAGGCAAAGCAGCAGCCGTTGCATTACTTTGACCATCACGAATGGTATCGCCATAAATTTCATCGGAATTTTGAAT
>JBAUIA010000099.1:0-28224 GCA_049680565.1 Phototrophicaceae bacterium | reverse complement strand
CAAGAAAATAAATACAAGTAACGTGGCACATCCTTGATGTGCCATTGTCATTTATGGAGTAAGCATAATGGAACTAAAAACACTCGAAGCTGCGATGCACAAATTTGTTGCGGATAAAGGCTGGTACGATGAAGATTCACCAAAACCCCAAACACCCAAAAATTTAGCAATTTCCTTAGTTCTCGAAGCAGGGGACGTGCTAGAACATTTTCAATGGGGCGATGATGTTAAAGATAAAGATGAATTTGCTGGCGAACTTGCGGATGTCATGCTGTATTTGCTTCAGATTGCGAGTATCACTGATGTTGATTTATCAGAAGCAGTCATGAAAAAGCTCAAACATAACTATACGCGCACTTGGGATGATGAATAATGCCAGCGAAAGATAAATATCATGATGTGGTTATTCGCGCATTGCAAAAAGATGGTTGGATAATCAATGATGAACAATACATACTCATCACTCAAAAGCGTCTCTTGTGGATTGATTTGTTGGTGTCTGATGTGTCTGACAGTCGGCAGGTTTTAGTAGAAGTTAAAAGTTTTATCTCCTTATCTGCCGTTGAAGATTTTGCAAACGCAATCGGTAAGTATTTGATATATTCTGCTATACTAAAAGATATTGATATAGATATTGAATTATATTTAGCGATACCAATAGTTGCTTATAACACTATTTTCAGTGAAGATATTGGACAGTTGGTTTCCAACAATTTATCGCTGAAAATTTTGATCTTTGACCCTGTTTTGGAGGTTATTACGGAATGGATACCTTAAAAAATATCTTAAAGAATGTTTTATATGGCTATATCCGTAAAGGGATAAATGGTTCAACTGAATTAACCCGAAATGTTGATGAAACATTGTTCACATTAATTGCATCAGGTAAATCTGGGGAAAAACGATTCACATTTACTGCTCTTATTGTTATCATCATTGCTGATAAGATCGTCATTGAAGAAGATCGTAATGATAAGCCCTTGGTTGATGCGCTTGTGCAAGCCGGTATCCCCCGCGAACAGATTATCTTAGCTTATATCGGCGAAAAAGTGCCTGATTTATCGGCATAATCTGATGGTTTTCCTACGATTATCCATTTCTATATCATTTCTGATAGTATGCCTTTAGACTTATTCAAAAATTGGTAAAAAGTCTATGCGCCGATTAATTATGCTATCAGGGTTGCAAGGCACTGGTAAATCAACAATTGCATCTTCCTTAGCAACAAAATTGCAATATCCTCTATTTGCAAAAGATCATCTTGAAGCAGTCTTATACAATGATAACTTAACAGATGGTTCAAGTCTTACGTCATATCATATGATGTTCGAGTTAGCACAATTACACCTATCGCTTGGTATGAGTTGTATTTTGGATGCCGTATTCCCATTAGTTGGTTTTCGTAATCATGTACAGGATATTGCTAAGAGTTATCAAACACAACTTTATATTCTTCATACCTATTGCTCCGACCAAGCGTTACATCGCCAAAGGATTGCAATGCGATTATCGACAGTTCCTTGGCAAAGAATTACATGGAATGACACCTTACAGACACAATCTATGTATGTAGAATGGTCACGCGAAGAAGCCTTATTTTTAGATGCAGTAAATCCATTAGAGACAAATATCAAGAAAGTATTACAATACATCCATGATCTAACTTGATAAAAGGTCTTTTGTGATACATAATGACCCCTTGAATGAATAGAGAGAGGATGCTTAATGAGATTAAGTCAATTATTTAGCCAAACCCTACGTGAAGCACCAGCCGATGCGGATGTCGAAAGTCATAAATTTCTACTACGTGGTGGCTATGTGCGCCAATTAGGAGCAGGTAGTTTTAGTTATTTACCACTCGCGCAACGTAGTATTCGTAAAATTGAAACCATCATCCGTGAAGAGATGGATCGTATTGGCGGACAAGAAATTACAATGCCTGTTGTGCATCCAGCAGCAGTCTGGAAAGAAACCAATCGCTATTATGAAGTCGGCGCAGAAATGACGCGCTTCAAAGACCGTGCAGGACGCGATATGGTACTCGCAATGACTCATGAAGAAGTCATTGCCGATTTAGTACGTAAAGAAATTGAATCCTATAAACAATTACCTGTTTTATTGTATCAACTCCAGACTAAATGGCGTGATGAACCGCGTGCGCGTGGCGGTCTGATTCGTGTGCGTGAATTTACAATGAAAGATAGCTACTCACTTGATATTGATGATGATGGACTTGATAAACAATATCGCGCTCATTATCAAGCCTACTTTGATATTTTCAATCGGTGTGGCTTAGATGTGATTGCCGTTGCATCCGATACAGGCATGATGGGTGGTAAGCTCGCACATGAATATATGTATCTCACAGATATTGGCGAAGATACTTTACTCATCAGTGAAGAAACAGGCTATGCTGCGAATCGTGAAGTCGCAACCTTCCTCAAACCAAAAGCTGATGCTGAGGCTGCTGCTGACCTTGAAAAAGTCGCAACACCGAATACAAAGACGATTGTTGATTTAGCGACCTTTTTAGATATTCCAGTTGCCAAAACTGCAAAAGCTGTTTTCTTCACAGGGACTTTCTTAGAAGAGCAATCTGAGGTTCAAAAACTAGTCTTTGGTATTGTTCGTGGTGATATGGAACTCAATGAAACAAAACTGCGTAATGTCTCTAAAGCAAAAGAATTACGCCCAGCTACCGAAGATGAAATCAAAGCTGTTGGCGCAGTGGCTGGTTTTGCATCACCCATAGGCATCAAGCGTGATAACGTTGTTCTGATTGTCGATGATGCCGTTGTGGAGTCACCAAATCTCGTTGCTGGTGCAAATGAAGTAGATTACCATTATCGCAATACCAATTATGGGCGTGATTACGAAGCAGATATTGTTGCCGATATTGTAACAGCCCTAGAAGGACATCCAACTGCCGATGGTGCTGGCACGCTCAAAGAAGTACGAGGTGTTGAAGTCGGTAATATCTTCAAATTAGGAACGCGTTATACCGCAGCAATGGGCGCAACCTTCCTTGATGAAACAGGCGAACGTAAACCTGTCATTATGGGGTCTTATGGGATTGGCGTTGGACGCTTATTAGCCTGTGTTGCCGAGCAATACCGTGATGATAATGGCTTGATGCTCCCTATCAGTGTTGCACCATATCAAGTACATCTGGTTGTGTTATCAGGTGGCGACTCCGAAACGATAGGAGAAGATTTATATCAATCATTGATGGATGCAGGCATTGAAGTCCTCTATGATGACCGCGACGAGCGTCCCGGTGTCAAATTCAATGATGCGGATTTAATCGGCATTCCATTACGTGTCACAGTCAGTAAACGCTCATTACAAAATGGTGGATTTGAATTCAAACGTCGTGATCGTGATGATCGCGTTATCATTTCATCCGAAGATATTATCGCATCACTCCAAAGTGAAATTCAGCAATTATTAGCGGATTTAACAGCTAAAGTTGTCGAAGTCCCTTACAAAGCGTAGCACAATTTCACTTTTGTGATACAATTTCATCGTGTGACAAAATTCACAAACTCTGTTAGGGGCTTTTGCTAATAGCCCCTAATTACGTTTACGGATGCGCGATTTATTCTAACATCCGTTTTACTTTGTTTGACTACAATAGATAGTATGTTCAATTGGAAACGCTTCCATTGGCAAGCCAGAAGTATGGAAATGCATTGAGCCAATAAAAGTGTACGCTATTTTTGTGTTAAATTTTGATACTTTAGACAATTGAAGCCTTTTTAAGTAATTGTTAGACTACAATATAATCAAGTCCTGAACCATTAAGACCACTTGATGAGATACAGGCATAAAATAATAATGACCTTCTCGTATAAAACGAGAAACCATAAACCGATTTATATCGGTCTTATTAGGAAATAGATATGGCAGCTTATTTAATAGTAGATGTTGATGATTTGTTAGAGCGATTTCATGCACGCGGGATGTCTGTTGATTTACAAGAATTAGCAGTGGGCTTGCGTGGGAGTGCTGCTTTAGCGGCTGGTCTCATCAGTTCTGATAAACTTAAAGCGATTGCAGTTGCGGACTGGTCGAAGTATCCACAACGTCCCGGGCGGGTTGATCCAAAAGCAATATTTACTGCCTGCGGTTATGATGTTTTTGATGTACCACATCGTGATAGTCTTGCTGACATCCTCATCATTCACTATTTTTCATATGATCCAGAACCTGTTGATGAACTGATCCTTGCGACAACGAGCCGCGATCTTTTGCCGTTGATTAATCGTATCAAAATCACCCGTAGCGCCCGTATCCGCATGTGGGGTACGCAGGATGTGTTACAAGGGACTGAATTTGCAGATGACATCATCTTCCAACCTTTAGAAACCTTACTCGGCATCCAAACAAAGAATGTCGCTGTCTACGTTGATTTTGAAAATATTGCGATTAGCTTGAGCGAACAAGGCTTTGTCGTCAACTTAGAACACCTGATTACAAAGTTTATCTCCCAAGCGAAAGCACATGGACAATTGGTTAAAATTGCTGCGTATGCGCCTTGGGGGCAACGCGGTACATTACCGCCTTTGGTTGATGATGCAGGACGTGAAATTGCTGATGACGCGCCATCACGCTTGATGTTGGCAAATATTGACCCTGTTTTTACCTTACCGGGCAAAAATAGTGCCGATATTCGGATTGCACGCGATGTCATTACGGATACAGGGCATCCTGAATCGGGTGATGTGATTATTCTTGCGAGTGGTGATCGGGACTTTAACGATGTCTTAAATACAGTCGTTCAACGTGGCAAAGTGGTTATTATTTGGGGCGTGCGTGGTAGTACCAGTCGTCAACTTGAACAACACCCTGCTGTCACGGTTGAATACATCGAAGATTTTACAACCTTGGCGACACATCAATCATTAGTGAATGCGCCTTTACAAGATACAGAAACAGAAGCATTTATTCCGTCCCAATGGTCAAGTGTGGTTATCCAATATGATCGCTTGCGTAATCACCTTGATGATGATGTTGATGTCACCATTAATAGCTTGATTGGGCAACTGCAAGAAGTGGGTGCTGTTGTGAGTGTGGCGCGTGGTGAAGACCTTGTATCACAAGCGATTTCATTAGGCGTACTCAAGCAAATCAATAATAAAGGAACAATTGAAGCTAATCCTGCCCATCCAATTGTTGATAAAACACGCGCCATTACAGGCACAATCAACCGTCGTGTTGCCAACACGCTCAAAGTGCGTGGATGGGAATATGTCAATTATGGTTTCTTGCTCAATGGCTTAATTATGGAGCGCGAGTTGATGCGCCCCGGTATGAATGAAGATGACCAATGGCGCTCGCATTGGATTGATGCTCTCGTGCGCGAAAAAGTCCTCAAGCGCGAACTCGTACCGCATCGCCATAACCCAGATGACCTTGTACCTGTGATTCGCTTACCCAAAGAATATGAAGATTTTAGTGACCCTGAAAATGTCGTACCGGGGTCACCGATTGATTCATCACTCGAATGGAAAGGGATGTCTACACAGCAACTCGCAGAAGTCGATGATGCTGCTGCCGATATGACCGTGCGGATTATCGTCAGTGTGGAACAATTTACCAGCTTCCGAGATTTTGCATGGTGTCCTTTGGGGAGTTTGCATAAGCGCTTACGGATGTTTGATCCCGGTATGTCATTCCAACGCGCTGTGGAATACCTTGAAGCAAATGGGGCAGTCGAAGTGAATGAATATCGTAATCCACAAAGTGATTACACCACCAAAGGGATTTCCGTCACAGAAAATGCTGCGTTTACACAAGCCGTTTTATCACAACGTGATGAATTTGTACAAACCTTATTGGCACTCTACGAAAAAAACTTGCCAATCACAGAAGAACATATCAACGAAGAATCGTCCTCTGTTTGGGCATACGATCTTTGGATATCAATCATGGAAACTGAAAATATCATTAATCCGTTGCCGGGGCGACAAGGGCAGTATAGCTTGTTCCGTACCCATCATACGGTAAAATTGGTCGCTGGTGATAACATGGATGAAGATGATGAGACACAACACTCTCAAGAACAAACTGAACATGAATAGGGATTCATAATACAGGCAGGCAGCTAAACTGTTTGTCTGTGTTATTTTGCACAATCACCACATAAATATTCGCTTTCCCCATTTATTTCATTTACAGCCTCTGTTATACTCCTTCGACTGAATTGGAGACCACTAGGTTAGCTGTCCAATCTGGCTGGTGACACTTAGTTATACTATAGAAGGACGGTTTAAATGCCACTCCCAACAGAACAAAAGCAACAAATCATGAAAGAATATGGTCGCTTTGAAGGCGATACCGGATCACCTGAAGTACAGGTGGCACTCTTGACAGGACGCATTGTCCAATTAACCGATCACCTGCGTACCCACAAACATGACGAACATTCCCGTCGTGGGTTGCTTAAACTCGTTGGTCAACGTCGTAGTCATCTCAAATATTTGAGTCACAAAGACCCTGCTGCATATCGTGATTTAATTGCACGTTTAGGTCTGCGCCGATAACACAATTGTGAATCAGTGTTATACTATAGAAGGGTGTAGCATAATTAGGTAGGATTGTCGCAAGCCAAGCTATCGAATTTACACCGTTGCATCCTTCTAATCAATTTTTTGCAAGGCTGCCCGGTGTCGTAGAGATTGGGGCGTGAGCTTAGTTGCTCTTAACAGTAACTGAGTTGTCGCACCAATGTCTGCTGCCGGGTTTTTTATTATCGTAAGAAGATGGAGGAAAACCTCTAATGGTAGATGTAATACCAAATACTGTGCATACATACACAGGCACAATCGGTGGGCAAGAAATCACCATCGAAACAGGCAAATTAGCTATGCAAGCGGGTGGCGCTGTCACCGTGCGTGTTGGCGATACCATGCTATTTTGTACCGCAACAATGAGTAAAAGCGCGCGTGATGGACTCGATTTTTTCCCATTATCAGTCGATTACGAAGAAAAATTATACGCAGGTGGACGCATTCCCGGTGGTTTCTTACGCCGTGAAGGTCGCGCAAGCGATAGTGCAATCCTCGTTTCCCGTGTGATTGATCGTACCTTACGCCCATTATTCCCATACGGAATGCGTAATGAAGTTCAAATCATCTTAACATCATTCGCCTACGATTCAGAAACCTATGTCGATATGCTGGGCATTGTGGCTGCAAGTACAGCCCTCATGATTTCTGATATTCCTTGGAATGGTCCAGTTGCAGGCGCACGTATCGGTTTGATTAATGGTGAACTCGTTGTTAATCCCGGTATCAAAGCGATGGAAGAAAGTTCGCTTGATTTACGTGTTTCTGGTACAGCCGATGCGACTAATATGGTTGAATGTAGCGCCAACGAAGTTGACGAAGAAACCATGATTCGTGCATTGCGCCTCGCACAAGAATCCATTCAAGATATTACCAAGTTACAAGAACAAATTCGTGCTGAAATTGGTAAAGACAAAAACGAACCTGTTATGCAATTGCCTGATGAGGATTTGCAAAATGCAGTTCGTGATCGTAGCCTCCAAGCTATTACAACGATTGTTAAAGAAACAACTGATCGTGGTGATCGCTCAGACCGTATGGGTACATTGACCGATGAGATTGTAGCCGAATACGAATCCAAGAATGAAGCTCTCGGCGATGATGCAATCAGCATCAAAGATGTTAAAAAATCAATTGATGCTGTGATGAAAGAAGTCGTTCGTCGTGCTATCGTAGAAGATGGTATCCGCCCTGATGGTCGTGATACAACAACAATCCGCCCATTATCAGCAGAAGTCGGCTTGATTCCGCGTGTACATGGTTCGGGTTTGTTCCAACGTGGCTTAACCCAAGTTTTGACAATCGCAACACTCGGGACACCGCGTGACTCGCAAATGTTAGATGGTTTGGCAGATGAAGATAAGAAACGCTATCTGCATCACTATAACTTCCCACCATACAGCACTGGCGAAACATGGTTCTTGCGTGGACCAAAACGTCGTGAAATTGGTCATGGTAACTTAGCAGAAAATGCACTCTTACCGATGATTCCAGACGATAAAGAGTTCCCCTACACCATTCGCTTGGTCAGTGAAGCCTTAAGCTCCAATGGGAGTACCTCAATGGCGAGTGTCTGTGGTAGTACCCTTGCTTTGATGGATGCAGGTGTGCCGATTAAACGCCCTGTCGCAGGGATTGCAATGGGCTTAATCAAAGAGGGCGATAAAGTCGCTGTCTTGACCGATATTCAAGGCTTAGAAGATCACCTAGGTGATATGGACTTCAAAGTAGCAGGAACAGAAAAAGGTATCACTGCCTTGCAGATGGATATTAAAATTTCTGGTTTACCTGATGCTGTCATGACACAAGCACTCATGCAAGCCAAAGATGCGCGTATGCAAATCTTAGAAGTCATGAATACAGCAATTTCTAAACCGCGTGAAGATTTACGCGATTCAGCACCACGCATGATTACACTGCAAATTGATCCAGAAAAAATTGGCGCTGTCATCGGTCCAGGTGGTAAAAACGTGCGTGGTATCCAAGAAGCGCATAATGTTACCGTCGAAATTGCTGAAGATGGTACGGTATTCATCGCTGGTGATGATGGTCCATCTGTTTATCTCGCACAAGATCGTATTCGTGGCATGGTTGAAGTTCCAGAAGCTGGGCGCGTCTACACTGGTAAAATCACCCGCCTTGAAGGCTACGGTGTCTTTGTTGAATTCTTACCCGGTAAAGATGGTCTCGTGCATGTATCCCAATTAGCTGATTACCGTATTCAATCTGTTGAAGATGAATTTAACATCGGTGATGAACTAATGGTGATGGTCACAGATGTTGACCGTCAAGGACGTGTACGCTTAAGCCGCCAAGCCGTCCTAGAAGGTTGGACACTCGAAGAAGCACAAGCAAATGATTCGGGTATTGGCAATTCTGGCAATAAAAAACGTAGTGGTGGCGGTGGTGGTAATCGCAATCGCCGCGACTAAGCGACCATTCAGTTAATAGTTAAAACGCTACATCAGCTTGATGTGGCGTTTTTTGTTATATTCATATAAAAATAGCCTAATCTACGCAACCAAATGGCTGATTGCGTGTATTCTATTTAAGAGGACTAACTATAATTACGCTTTAGCTGTTATGAGTTGTTAAGGGATACTGTATTGAATAGTCAAAAATCCCCTGAGTGGAGTCTCCATACAAAACGCACAGTTGCGCTTATCGGATTCCTATTTTTTGTAGCGATGGTATGGTTTATCCGTGGGATATTGCCAATTGTCATTGTTAGTGTCTTGATTGCATTTATTCTCAATCCAATTGTGACAGTGCTAACCCGTCGTGTTTTGATTGCACCCAATAACGATGGTGCTAGACGTGGTATCGCCGCCCTGATTACTTTTTTGATGGCAGTCATTACAATTATCATTTTATTCCTTGTTATTATTCCTGATTTGGTTGATGAAATAGCATCTTTTGGTCGTCAAATACCGACGTTTGTGCAACAGTTTGAAACTGAAATCGAAACTTTTCTTGAACAGCCAATCACATTTGGAGATGAAACCTTTCAAATTGAAGGTGAACCATTTATTCCCTTAGACCGCATTGAAGAAATTACAGGCTCGCGTGATATTAGCGCGCTATTGCTGCTTGACCAAATTGATCTAACGGCTGCTGCTGAAACCTTCATAGGATCAGCCCGTAATCTATCTGGACCTGCATTTAGCTTTGTTGGTGGTGCATTTAATACGCTCATCAATATGATTTTCCTTGTCATGATGACCTTCTACTTGCTCAAAGATGGGGGCAATTTTATCAAGATGACCATCAAGATTGCACCAGAAGCCTATCAAGCTGATGCAACCCGTCTATTTGAAGAACTGGGTCATGTGTGGAATGCGTATCTACGCGGACAACTAATTTTATCTTTTGTGATGGGGTCTTCGGTCTATATTGCAGCCACCTTGTTGGGTTTACCAAATGCGGCAATTTTAGGATTACTCGCAGGCGTTTTAGAATTTATCCCGAATTTGGGACCGCTCATTGCCTTAATTCCTGCTGCGTTACTAGCACTCATTTCACAATCAACAACGATTCCAGCTTTATCAGGTGTTTCATTCATGTTTACCGTAATCTTTGTGTGGACAATGCTCCAAAATATCGAAGCAGTTGTGCTTGTGCCACGCATTATGGGCGATAGCCTTGATCTGCATCCATTCATTGTTATCTTAGCGGTGCTAGGTGGTGCAGCATTAGGTGGCGCATTAGGAATTATCCTCGCTGCACCATTTGTTGCGAGCGGACGGGTTATTACATATTATGTTTATGGTAAATTGACCGATACTGAGCCATTCCGTGAATTAGAAGATAAACGCATCAAAGCCCGAGAAACCTTATTCAGCAAGCTATTGGTACGTATATGGCAATGGCTACTCGCTTTAACCACTCGTCAACAACAGAAAACGATCACTGATGCCGACTAAAATTGACTTCATTGATGCGATGGCGAAACATTTACCACCATCTGCATCTGATTTACGCTTACTTGATATAGGCGGACTTGCTAGTGATATACTCGAAAAACGTCGCCCTGATATTCACGCAGAAGTCGCTTCACTTGTTATCTCACATTGGGCGTATCCAGCGAATAGTGTTGATGCCGTTGTCGCCTATGACAATGGCTTACAAATGGATTTGCTAGCAGCAATTTTGCAAGTCATGCGTCCGGGCGGACGACTCATTGTCATCAATCCAATAGGGGAGGTTGATGCGCGTTGGGTCGAGATATTAGAAACGGCGGGTTATATTCGGATTTTAGTTGAACCTGCTGTTGGTGCTGAAGGTGTTCTCATACGGGGTGAAAAAGCACATACAACTGATAATACGCTTGATCGTATTGAAATGATCGCTGAACGTGATGCCGATTTGCTGAATTTAGAGACCTATCGAGGACGCTACATCCATTTATTGATTGTGCAGACACCTAATGTGCCAATTTGGAAGCGCCAGCCTACTGATAAGATTGAATGGCATGCTATTGCAGTCCAACAAGACGATGAACCTTATCTTTTAGCGTTTAGTAGCTTGCCAAAAGCGGTTAATTTTATGCAATCGGCTGTCTTAGCAGGATTTATTCACGATGTTAATAAAGTAGGAAAATTTTCTAAGGCGATTGCAGCAGCATGGCAGTTTAAAACACGTCTAAATCCAACCTTATCTCAAGTAGAAAATCAGAGTGTATTACAGGTTTCGATTGATCCTGATACGGCTGAAATTTCGGATGAATGAAGCCAAGCATTATCCCTTATTTTAGTGTACAATACCCACAATTATGGCAGAGGAGTATCCTACATGAAAAAGCCTGTTCCAGAGATGACACCAGAAGAATATCGTGATTATATAACGAGTTTGCCAAAAGCAGAATTTATGAATACTATATCTCATGATGCTAAAGGTGTACTATCAGTGGCACATGGTTATATTTCTTTGTTGCGCCTTGATGTTGAAGAAGATTTGTTGAATGCGGAACAAATTGAAGGATACATCAAAGAGATGGAAAATATGCTTTTTAATTCCTATAAGGTGCTTGAAGCAGCAGAAGAAGTGTACCGAGATAAGTATAAAGACTAATGCCAGATGATCTAAAACTCAATGGCTTAAATTCTGAGCAAGCTGTGGAAGAAGTTGCTCATGAAATTCGCTCACGTCAACTCAGTATTCTCACCTTGGTACAATTACTGCGCCGTATCGACTCCGGTGATGTTAGCATGGCAAATTTGCCATCCGAATTTGATATTCCGCAGGGTTTAGATTCGATACAGCAATGTGTACATGAAATTTCGCATTTATTGGACACACTTTTAACCCACATGCGCGATCAAGATACACGCTAATTTTGAATAACGGCTAAATTTTATATGTCACTGACACGCGATGATATTCTTTTTTTACAATCTCCTATAGGGTCTAAGCTCGCCGCAGATTTAACGCATCAAAATTTATCACAAGCAACCTTATTACCTCTCATTACACAATTACGCCAAACCTATACGCAACAACAAGTCCATGCAGCCGTAACCACTGCACAATTACGTCAAAAAGCATCTACAAAATTTGGTGAGGATGCGCCATCACTGCTATTAACAGATGATGCGCTGCAACAAGCCAGTGATCCTTATATCCGTGCTTATCGCTCGCAAGGCGTTGCAGGGTTGCGTGTTTTAGATGTATGTTGTGGTATTGGGACGGATAGCATCGCTTTTGCACGCGCAGGGGCAAGTGTCCATGGGATTGATCTTGATAAGACACGTATTGCGATGGCACAACATAATGCTCAAGTGCTAGGTCTAACAATCACCTTTACAGTTGCGGATGCGACTCAAGGATTAATAACTGAAGATTATGATCTGATTTTTTTTGATCCTGCGCGTCGAACGGCGACTGGTAAACGTATTTATAATATTGATGACTATATGCCACCCTTAAACCTTATCAAGCAATGGGATGGCGCACATATCATGGTGAAGATTTCTCCCGGTGTTGATCTCGATCAATTAAAAGATTACAACGCTACCATCGAGTTTATTAGTGTGGATGGTGATTTGAAAGAAGCGATACTCCACCAACCATCGACAGTGCCTTATATCGCTACGATGATTCAAAAAGGCAAAACGTATCAGTGGCAAAATACCGAAATTGAAACGCCATCTGTTGCGATAACTGAGCCTCATGGCTGGCTGTGTGAGCCTGATGCCAGTATCTTACGGGCTAATTTGGTGCAGCATGTCGCACAATCTGTTGATGGAACGATGCTTGATCCTTTAATTGCTTATTTTTGTACAGCAGTAAATCCTAACTCTGAATGGGTGCGTGCTTGGAAAATACGTGAATGGTTGCCCTTTAACCTCAAAAAATTAAAAGCACGTCTACGCGCAATGGATGTCGGTACATTGACAGTCAAAAAGCGTGGTTCACCGATTACGCCCGATGATCTCATACGTAAACTCAAACTCAAAGGTACACAATCAGCAACCGTTGTTTTGACAAGGTATCATGATGCACCGATTGCAATTATCTGTGATGATATACTCCCTGTTTAATTTTTGTGCAATTGATGTCAAAATTAGATTATCTTAAACTACTTACCATATCCCTTTATCTGGATAGAACAATTATGTCGATGCCACAAAAATATAAACGCCTTACTTGGACAGATGTTGATCGTCTGATTGATATGCTCATGCCCCAATTAGATTCTGTAGGTCCTTTTCAAGCGATGGTTATGATTACACGCGGCGGTGTTATACCCGGCGGATTACTCGCTGAATCACTCGATGTCGAGCATGTACTCACAGCCGCCGTTGATTTCCCATCAACAAAAGAATCAAAATTGATGGCATGGCCTAAATTTTTACAATTTCCTAAAGATGATCTGCTACAAGGTCGGCGTACACTCATTATTGATGATGTCTGGGGAAGTGGACGCACCAGTACGGCGGTGCGCGAACGTGTGATTGCAGCAGGGGCAGTTCCTTACACCTGTGTGTTGCACTTTAATCCTTATCGCACATTATTTACGAAAGCCAAGCCTGATTATTACGGCGAAGTCACTGAATCGTATGTCGTGTATCCATGGGAAATTGATCGAGGTACATATGGCACAGGTGAGTTTGACCCACTGCCAGAACCCGAAATTAATTGATAAGACTATGACCGCTACTGTTGTAAAAAGTCATAACGGTTCATAAAGTGTGAAATTGCAGTTGGATTATGAGCGCAATTCTCAGCTTTCTGGTATAATTGAAATCAAGTTGATAAATTATTGTGCCACTGCATTGGCATTTCGTTAAGACATACTGACGATATTCTATCTGTGGACAAATATCTTGGCTGGATATACTCAATCTAAGTTGTGAGTTATAGCCTTGTTCAGATATTATGTCTTACAAGTATCTTATTCTTGGGTTATTAGCGCAAAATCCAATGACAGGCTATGATATGCGTAAGCATATTAATGATATGCAATCCAGATTAGCGTCATTACATGCAAAGCGTGATGACACAACCAATCTACATCAATAATGGCTGATAGATTATGCGATTACGATGTACTGTGCAGAAATAGATTGGTTGCAACAAATCGAACAACAGATTTCTGTTGGGTAATATTAATACTTAATCATTTCAATCAGGGTTCAGCCAACAACCCACAGCGCACCATGGCGAAAGGAGTAAGGCGTTCTTTATAGATAGACCGAACGCCATCATCATGAGTACGGAATTTGAACAATCTTCAATGCCAGATGATGATTTTGAATCTATGCTTGAGGCATCATTCGGGTATTCATATACCCCGCCACGTCGTGGTGAAATCCGCAATGCAACGATCCTTCAAATTGAAGAACGTGAAATCATTGTCGATTTAGGCGCAAAACAAGACGGAATTGTCCCTAATACAGATATTGAACGCATGGATGATGACTTTTATCAGTCATTAGAAGTGGGACAAGATATTCCTGTCTACGTCATGAATCCAAGTGATTCTATCGGTAATCTCGTGGTATCAATCAATATGGGATTACAACGTTACGATTGGGAAAAAGCGCGTGAACTGCTCACATCGGAAGATGTAGTCGATGTTACAATCACAGGCTATAACAAAGGGGGCGTACTCGTACGCTGGAATCGCCTCGAAGGGTTTATCCCAAGTTCACACCTTACTTCAGTTGATTTGTCACTTGACCGTCGTGATGCGATGGCAGCACTGATGAATGATAAACTCGGTGTAAAAGTTATCGAAGTCGATCAAGATCGTCGTCGCTTGATTTTTAGTGAACGCGAAGCACAACGTGAATGGCGCATGAAGCAAAAAGCGCGTTTACTCGATGAACTAGCCGAAGGTAATGTTGTCAAAGGTACAGTAACAGGCTTACGTGATTTTGGTGCATTCGTCAATATTGGCGGTGCAGATGGCTTAATCCATGTCAGTGAATTAGCATGGCATCGTGTCGATCATCCGCGTGATATCTTGGGTGTCGGTGATGAAATTGATGTCTATATCCTCAATCTTGATAAACAAACCAAACGGATTGCACTCAGTCTTAAACGACTCTTATCTGATCCTTGGGATGATGCACAAGAACGCTATCATGAAGGTCAATTGACAGAAGGTATTGTAACGAATGTTGTTGACTTCGGCGCATTTGTTGCACTTGATGATGGCTTAGAAGGCTTACTCCATCTGAGCGAAATGGGTGATGGATCACTCAAAGAACCCTATTCCTACTTACAAAAAGGGGATCGCTTAACCTTACGCATCAGTCATCTTGAACCTGAAAAACGGCGTGTGGGCTTTACACAACGTTGGGGCACAGAAGATGAAGAAGAGGGTGAAGCACCTGCTGCTGGTAGTACAAGCCCAGTAGCAAGTGATGAACCAGAAATCACTGAGACACCTGCTGACGTTGAAGAAGTCGTCGATGCCGCACCTGAAGAAGCAAGCGACGAATAAAATAGATATAAATCTGATTAATTAAACCCATATCACACTTTTGATATGGGTTTTTCTGATGTACGTTTTCTTTATTGTCATCTGTCTACTTTTCCCCTGTAATGCCTATAAAATCAGGCACTTTAACCTATACCATTTTGTTGACAAAATTCATATTACTACAGTATAATCCCAACGTTTTTGGGAGCGTCTGGGTTCTTCATTAGTCATCTATCAAAAAGATGATTAAGAGACTGTGCAAAATTTAAAATCGCAAATTTTCATACGAACGAATGACACATATACCATTCGTTGATGTGACCTTACGCCATACCTCAGAAGCACACACTGAACGTACAGGGAGTTTTTATTCATGTCTACCGATATATCGCTCGATAATACCATTGAAGAGATGGATTTTGCTGCAATGCTCGAAGAATCATTGGCTGAAAGCCATATCGAGCGCGGCGATATCATCACAGGAACGATCCTTGCTGTGGATCAACACGGTCTGATTGTTGATGTTAGCTGGAAACATGACGGCATCGTGACTCGTAATGATGTTGAGCGCATGGGAATGCAAATAACAGAATTTGAAGTTGGTCATGATATTGATGTTGCTGTTGTCCGCCTGATGGATGGCGACGGGAACTTGGTTCTATCCGCTTCACAAGCCAAACAAAATGAAGATTGGCAAAAAGCTGAAGTTATCAAAGATGCCGATGATACCTTCACGGGGGAAGTTGCTGCTGCTAACAAGGGTGGCTTGATTATGCCTTATGGTAACTTGCGTGGATTTATCCCTGCAAGCCATGTTGTAGATATGCCACGTGGCATGAATGACGATGATCGTATTAAACACTTAATGGATTTAGTCGGTCAAGAAATTACTGTAAAAGTTATTGAAGTCAACCGCAAACGCCGTCGTCTGGTCTTTAGCCAACGCCTAGCTGAACGCGAAAACCGTCAAGCGCGTAAAGATGAATTGTTGGAAAAACTCGAAGAAGGCAATATCCGCAAGGGTGTTGTGAGTGGTTTATGTGACTTTGGTGCATTTGTTGACCTTGGTGGGGCAGATGGTCTCGTACATATTTCAGAATTAGCGTGGCATCGCGTCACACATCCAGAAGAAGTGGTTGCAGTCGGACAAAAAGTTGAAGTTTATATCCTTCACTTGGATGAAAGCGGTAAACGGATTGGCTTAAGCCTCAAACGCTTACAGAAAAATCCTTGGGAACAAGTTGAAGAATCTTATCATATTGGGCAATTAGCTGAAGGCACTGTCTCACGGATTGAGCCATTCGGTGCATTCATCAGCATGGAACCCGGTATTGAAGCATTACTGCATGTCAGCCAAATGTCAGATGACGAAAATGTTGATCCGCGCACCATCTGCTACGAAGGTGAACGTATCTTAACCCGTATTATCAGCATTGAAGCGACAAAACAGCGCCTTGGTCTTAGCTTAAAAGAAGTTACCCCTATTGAAAAAGACCAATGGGAAGAACAACGTAGTGCTAATTTGATGGAATCAGCCTTAGAAGACGTTGACGAAGAAGCTCAAGAAGTCGAAGCATAAGAAGATAACGCCAAAATAGCATACAAGTTATAAATATTTCAATAAAGAGGTAGCCTTCCAGCGAAGACTACCTCTTTTCATAAGATTGCTATTTTGCTACAATATCCAGTCAGCAAGCAATTATCCCACGCGAAGGTAAGGTGATATTTAGTGGCATCTGTAAAATTAAAACCAGGTGAATCGCAAGAAGGTCTCTTACGTCGCTTTCGCAAGAAAGTAACCAATGCAGGCATTCTGAGTACCGTCCGACGCAAGCGCTGGCACATCTCAAAAAGCGAATTACGCCGTATTGAGAAGAAAAAAGCAATTCGTCGTGCGCGTCGTCGCAACCGTAAGGCTAAAGCTCGTGGCGGACTCTAAATAATAGAGTTCTATCGGGTTTTCACCCATATTTGTCACAACTCCGCTATGAGCTTGCCTTGTAGCGGATTGTTTGCTTGTATAGAATAGAGTTATAGGGATTTAGTATGCTAAAATCATACTAAACATCGTTATTTGTAATTCGTTTAATTATATGGATCGCCATCGCATTCAAAAGGAGCATTATGGCAAACGAAGAAAAGATTGAAGTCGAAGGTACAGTAATAGAAGCCCTTCCAAATACGCAATTTATGGTTGAATTGGAAGATGGACATCAAGTTTTGGCATACTTATCAGGTAAGATGCGTAAATTTTATATCCGTATCTTGCTCGGTGATCGTGTCAAAGTTGAAATGACACCATACGATCTCACCCGTGGGCGTATTACCTATCGCTTTAAAGCAGGTGAAAGATAAGCTACAGACACCAGTTAATGGTGAAAAGCCTACCGCTCGGTGGGCTTTTTCATTTCTAAATAACCCCTGAAAAGTAAAAATGTTGTAAATGAACCCATCATGACCCTTTACGGATATTAAAAACACCTTATACTGAAAGTAGGCTCGTTTTAGGCATAGGAGGATTCTATGAAAGACAAACAGCCTTATAGTTTGTTATATCGCTCGATTGTTGGGCGACTTAATCGTAAGAGTGCAGAGGAGTATAACAGCACCATGCAAGAACCGAATGATGAACCAAACGGTAATGGGTATCTCGGTAGCATAAACGGACGCTTAGATTTTATAAGCGTAAAACGAACATCGACAGAAGCGACAATGGCATTAACTCACTGGATCAGTCATGATCGAGATCGTAGGGGTACGACATTAGGTCACTCATCTTGTAATGAGCGAAACCATCCGCTTGACGCAATTAATACGTAAAAGCGATTGAACTTTACCCAAAGTCAATCGCTTTTTTGTTACCTCATTCACCACGCTTAACGCGGTTTTTGTCCCCAATGAATTGCCATCGTCCCAAACATGAATAATTTATAATCCACATCGGTATAACCTTCTGCGCGTAAAATTGCAGCGAGTTCATCAGGTGTCTTGAATGCTTGCGTTGATTCGGGCAGATACGTATACGCATCGGCTGCTGCTTGTCCCCCAATAAGCCGTCCCAAAATTGGAATGATGTAATTCAGATGAATTTTGATGAATGGCTTGAGGATATTGTTCGGTGGAGGTGAGGTATCTAAGATAACAATCCGTCCACCCGGTTTGAGAACACGCAATTGTTCTTGCAAAGAGCGTGGAATATCAATCACATTCCGCACGAGATAACCTGATACAACTGCATCAAATGATTGATCTGGAAACGGTAAGTTCATCGCATCGGCACCCGACCAATCAATTGTTTTCCCGCGCGGTTCTTGTTGCCCAACGTGCATCATAGGCATAGCAAAGTCTGCCCCGATGATATTGGCATCAGGATAGGTTTCCTTAGCTTCAAATGCAATATCACCTGTTCCTGTCGCTAAATCAAGTAATGAACCGTTTTTCGGCAATTGTGCTTGCTTGACAACGAAACGTCGCCAGCGCATATCTTGCCCAAAGGTCATCACACGATTCATAAAATTATAACGATCTGCAATGCGCCCAAACATATCTTGTACGTAAGTTGACCGCTCTTGTCCTGTGAGGTGTGCCATAATGCTCCTATTGTTCACGAGTTTCATAATTTGCTGAATATAACAATTATACAGAATAAGTCTTAGACAGTCATGAGTTATTTTGGCGTTCTGCTATTGGTTGCAGTATCATCATCTTAAATTAATCAGAGGATTCCATCATGACGATTTTACTCACAGGTTTTGAACCCTTCGGCAAGGTAAGTGATAACCCATCCCAACGGATTGTGGAGCATTTTCAAGGCGTAAGTAGTGACGATATAGTTGCCCTTGTTTTGCCTGTGGATTATCAATTAGCGAGTGATAAATTATTGCCACTCATTGATAAATATCAGCCTGATGCCA
This sequence comes from Phototrophicaceae bacterium, assembly GCA_049680565.1. Classification (GTDB taxonomy): domain Bacteria; phylum Chloroflexota; class Anaerolineae; order Aggregatilineales; family Phototrophicaceae; genus JAUZRW01. Next base: position 8,812 of record JBAUIA010000099.1, on the reverse strand, counting down.
TTTTGCTCTTAGGTGTGGCGCAAATGCGAGAAACTATCTCATTAGAGCGTATTGCCGTCAATATCAATGATGCCAGCATTCCCGATAATGAGGGCAATCTCAAGCAAGGACAACACATTGTCGATAATGCCCCTGTTGGCTATTGGTCAACTTTACCACTGGAGCGCATGTACAAAGCTATCAAAGCGGAAAATATCCCTGTCAAATATTCAAATCATGCAGGGGCATATCTGTGTAATCATGTGATGTACAGCGCATTACACCATCTCACACAAGTTGAGCGCGATATACCGTGTGGTTTCATTCATGTGCCTGATGTAACGGCTGTACCACTCGACCAACAAATCAAAGCGATTAAATTGTGTGTTGAGGTCTTATCACAAGAGAAAATCACATCTTGAAACTTAGCTATTGATAACCTCATCAATGAGACGTTGCATTTTTTCGTAGTGACTGCCTTTCCAGAAGATTTTTTGGCAGGATTGGCATTGATGATAGTCGTCAAAGTTAGCATATGTATCAGCTTCGACTAAATCACGCACAGACTCTTTTTCTATGGTGTGTAATGTACCGTTGCATGTCATACAGCGTCCGAAAGGCTCGATAGCATCAGCTAGTTTGTACCGTTCGCTAATTTCGAGTAAGCGTTCGTAGGGATCAGTATTACGCACAAAATAGCCATAAATCACAATCCCACGTTTGAGAACACCCAAATCACGGGTCAGTAAAATACGATGCTCTGTTGCGGAAATCTCAGCTAGAACGTCATCGTCATAATCGTTTTCATACAGCGTATCGAAGCCCATCATGCGTAGGTAAGCCGCTAAACGCCCTAGATGCGTATCTAAGATAAATTTGGGTCTGCCATGATAAGGTGGTAAAAGGCGGATTTTGCCTTGTAGCTTGACCGCTTCAAAGTCAGGATAAACATCGACATGATCGCCATCTTGTACCACATAATCCCAGCCTACAGATTTGCCATTAACGACAATCAATTCAATTTCAGGATGAGGTGGGGCAATCGCTTCAATCATATCTTTGATTGCCCGATGCCAATTAAATTTTTGGTTGATGGTTTGATATTTTTGCCGACGTGCTAAGAAATAATTTAAGGAATCATGAAAGGTAAAGGTCGCGTGATTCATGAAATAGGTCGTTTCGCTTCAATTAAGTACCAATCGCCTTGTTGATATTGTGCGATAGGCTCTAAGCCTGTTTTGCGTAAAGCAACTTTAACGCGATCAAGCTGATCTTCGATGATGCCACTAAAAATTGCTTGTCCGCCTGCACGTACCGTATCGCCTAAATTTTGATCACACATGCTAATGATGATTTTCGCCAAAATATTGACCACCACTAAATCAAATTGTCGCCCTGTGGCAAGGACAGCATCTAAGCCCCCTTGATAGGCTTCGATTTTATCAGCGACCCCATTTTGTGAGGCATTTTCATGCGTTGCCTTGATGGCTTCTGCTTCAACATCTGCGCCGACAATCTGTGTTGCCCCGAGTTTAGCTGCTGCAATACTCAAAATACCACTGCCACAGCCTAAATCGAGAACATCAGAATCAGGCGATAAGCGTTCTAAGGCTTCCAGACATAATTGGGTTGTAGGATGTGTGCCTGTTCCGAAAGCCATACCGGGATCGAGTGCAATTTCAATATCATCATCTTGCAACTCAACGTCAATCCATAAGGGGCGCACAACAATATGCTTGCCTAAGCGCACAGGTTTATAATGTTTTTTCCATGTATCTGCCCAATCTTCATCCGCGATGACTTTCCATGTTGGCTGAGGCATCGGCAACATCATATTCATATAACCGAGCGAGCGTTCAATTTGATAACGTGTTTCTTCACCTGTTGCATCATTCGGGAAGTAACCACGTACAATGAGTAGTTCAGCAGGTGGCACATCTCCATCATCATAATTACCTGCTTCAACGCCTGCTTGCTCAATTGAAACCCCTTGATGACACCATTTTTGTAATTCTTGTGCAATCGCTTCTGCTGCTTCGCCATCGACTTGTAATGATACTTCAACCCATTGTGGCATACTGTAAATACTCCTAATCATAAAAGGGCATGACTTCTGTCATACCCTTGATCTTGTTCTGGTTATACGATGACTTATTGCTCGGTACCAAAGAAATTCATCACTTTATCGAAGAATCCGCGACCATTGGCTTGTGGCTGAATCGCACTATCCATGGTGGTTGCGAGTTCTTCAAATAATTCACGCTGACGGTCTGTGAGTTTGCTTGGCACTTCTACGGTGATATACACCATTTGATCGCCACGACTATTGCTGCTGCCATCGCTCCGTAAACGAGGGACACCTTTACCACGCAAACGGAAAACTTTGCCCGTTTGTGTGCCTGCTGGAATATTCATCTCAACATCACCATCGAGTGTCGGTATATTGAGCTTATCGCCCAATGCAGCTTGCGCGACATTGATGGGCATATCAAGGATAACATCACTCTCACGCCGTTTAAAATAGGCATGATCTTTGACATGAATCCGTAAAATAAGATTGCCTTGCGGTGCGCCATCTTCACCGACATGCCCATGTTGGGGCACTGACATGCTCATGCCTTCGTTAACACCTGCATAAATAGGCACGCTCACTTTAACACGCTTTTTGCGACGACCATTGCCATCGCAATTGGTGCATGGGTCTTGGATAATTTGACCCTTACCGCCACAACGAGGACACGCTGCAACGCGCACAACCGATCCCACGAATGTTTGGCGCACTTGGCGTACTTCGCCTTGCCCCTTACATTCAGGGCAAGTGACAGGGCGTGACCCATCACGCGCACCTGAACCATCACATACATCACAGACTTCTAAGCGGTCAAATTCAACTTCTTTTTCAACACCAAAAGCTGCTTCTTCAAATTCGAGGCTAACATCAACCGCAATATCCGCACCACGTCGGGCAGTACGCCGTCCACCAGACCCTTGCCGAACAAAACTGCTGAATAAATCTTCAAAGATGTCTTCAAAGCCACCAAAGCCTTGACCATTACCGCCGAATCCACCCGCACCCCCTTGAACACCTGCATGTCCGAAACGGTCATAACGCTGGCGTTTTTGCTCATCGGAAAGCACATCGTGGGCTTCGTTAATTTCTTTGAATTTGGTTTCTGCATCGGGTTCTTTACTGACATCAGGATGATACTTACGTGCAAGTCCTCGAAAGGCTTTTTTGATTTCGTCTGTGCTCGAATTTTTGGCGACACCGAGTACGTCGTAGTAATCTCTTGGCATATGGTTGAAGCCTATGAACTATGAATAAATTGATTAGACAGGTAAACGAAAAAGGGCAACCGCAATGATTGCACCATTTTCTATGTTGATGGCAGATGTAAGATAATCTTATGACATCTTTTGACGTTTAACAATGCGAAAACCCACATCCGCCATTTGTTTTTAGGATTCGGTAAATTCTGCGTCTACTACATCTTCATCATCGTCGTAGCTCGCTTGCTCATCACCTGCTGGTGCAGCGTCAGCAGCATCTTGGTACATCTGACCACCCAATTGTTGCATGTATTGGGACAATTCTTCAGTTGCACCCTTGATAGCTTCAACATCACCATCTTCTTTGACACTATTCACTTGGTCAATGAGACGTTGTGTTTCAGCAACAGCATCTTCTGGTAATTGTTCGCTGTAATCTTTGATGAATTTTTCAGCAGTGAAAACAGCACTATCTGCTTGGTTGAAGATTTCAACGTGTTCTTTACGTTTTGCATCTTCAGCAGCGTGTTTTTCCGCTTCCTGAACCATTTTATCAATTTCACTATCAGATAAACCGCTACCAGCCGTAATCGTGATGGTTTGTTCTTTACCACTCGCTTTATCGCGCGCGCTCACATTCAAGATACCATTGGCATCAATATCGAATGTCACTTCAATTTGAGGTACACCGCGTGGTGCTGGTGGAATACCGCTTAATTGGAAGTTACCGAGAATCTTATTATCAGCAGCCATCGGACGTTCACCTTGAACGATACGGATTTCTACAGATGTTTGGTTATCGGCTGCGGTACTATAAACTTGTGATTTACTGATTGGAATGGTTGTATTACGGTCAATCATTGGGGTTGCAACACCACCTAATGTTTCCACACCGAGGGTGAGTGGGGTTACATCCAATAAGAGGATGTCTTTAACATCACCACCGAGAACACCAGCTTGAATGGCTGCACCGAGTGCCACAACTTCATCAGGATTGACACCGCGTGTTGGTTCTTTACCGAAGAAACTTTGCACAGCATCTTGAATCGCTGGCATACGGGTCATACCACCAACCAGCAAGACCGCATCAATATCTGAGGCTTTGAGTTTGGCATCTGCTAAAGCAGATTTAACAGGGTCAATTGATTTACTGACCAAATCGCCCACGAGACTTTCGAGTTTTGCGCGACTGAGTGTTACATTCAAATGCTTAGGACCACTGGCATCAGCCGTGATAAATGGTAAATTGATGTCGGTACTTTGTGCGCTAGAAAGTTCAATCTTTGCTTTTTCAGAAGCTTCTTTCAAGCGTTGTAATGCTTGACGATCTTTCGTGAGATCAATCCCACTATCTTTTTTGAATTCGTTTGCTAACCAGTCAATGATGCGTTCATCGAAGTTATCCCCACCGAGGTAGGTATCGCCATTGGTGGATTTTACTTCAAATACACCTTCTGCAATTTCAAGAATTGAAATATCAAATGTACCACCACCGAGATCATAAACAGCAATAATGCCATCTTTACGATCTCCTAAACCATATGCCAAGCTAGATGCGGTTGGTTCATTGATAATACGCAATACCTCTAAACCAGCAATTTTACCAGCATCTTTGGTGGCATTACGTTGGGTATCATTGAAGTAAGCAGGAACAGTGATAACGGCTTGTGTCACAGGTTCACCGAGATAGGCTTCTGCATCCGCTTTGAGTTTCTGCAAAATCATCGCGCTAATTTCTGGTGGGCTATAATCACGTCCACCCATTTCTACGCGAACATCGCCGTTAGGTGCTTTTTTGACGATATAAGGTGCGCGTGAGCGTGCATCAACGGATTGTGCATCGTCATATTTACGCCCCATAAAACGCTTGATTGAAAAGATGGTGTTCTCAGGATTCATGACCGCTTGGTTGCGTGCTACTTTGCCAACTAGGCGTTCGTCGTTTTTTGGATTGATGGCGACAACCGACGGAATTGTATTGTTACCTTCAGCGGAGGGGATGACTGTTGGTTCACCACCTTCGATGACAGCAACAACAGAGTTGGTTGTTCCTAAATCAATACCGATAATACGTCCCATAAGTGCTTAATCTCCTAAATGATTAGATTGTTATTATGATAGGGCATGATGAAGTCGCTGCCCGTAAATTAACTCGCAACGCGCACAAGTGCAGGTCGTAAGATTTGATCGCCAAATTTATACCCCTTTTGGAGGGTGGTTGTTACTGTACCGCTTTCGTATTCATCACTATCTTCCATACCGATTGCTTCGTGCTGAGTTGGGTCAAATTCTTCACCGACAGGGTCAAGCGTTTCGACATTGAATTCATTCAGCACTTTTTGGATATTTTTTAAGATGAGTGATGTTCCACTAACCCAAGGGTTGGCTTCTAATTCTGCGGGAACATTATCGAAGGCACGTTCAAAATCATCAAATACAGGCAACAATTTGCTAAATGCTTCAATCGCACCTTGTTGTTTTGAATTTGATAACTGTTGTTGGGTACGCTTACGATAATTGTTGAATTCTGCACGACTGCGTTGCCAGCCATCAAGGTTGGCATCAACCTCCGCTTGTAGGCGAACAATCGTTGCTTTTAGATCGTCAATATCCATATCCATCTCATTATCGAGCGCCGCATCATTGACGATATGTTCTTCTTGTTGTTGTGGCTCGGATACAGAAGCCTTTTGATCGCTCATAGGTTCCTCGTTGATGTTTTCGTTTTCGTTGATTTCTTCACTCATTGATTTAATGTACCTCTAACTTGGGTAGAGCATTAGAGGTATCATTCTAATAGGTTTCACCCTATGAGTGTAGGTAATGAACAATAGAATTGTATTAACAATTTGGGCATTACAATGAAGAAAATCTGAGATTTACTGGTCTAATGGTGGTTCATCTTCATAAAGTTCAACCAGCATATTGGTCATCATGCCTGATACCTTACGAACGGTACTGATAGCGCGTCCATAATTAATATTGGTTGGACCTAATACGCCTAATGTCCCGCGAATTTGCCCCGGCACACCATACCGACTCATCACTAAACTGAGTTGGCTGACCTCTTCATGACCATTGCCTGCAATCACAACATGCACATCACGTTCTTCATCTAGCATCAGAGGATGTAGAATATCCGTCAAGATGAGATCAAGTACGGCGCGTTCTTCATAAACTCGGACGGCTTGTTCAGCGCCTTTGGTATCAGGGAAATTTTTGATGACTTCACTCAATCCATCACGATAAACTAAGCGCACCTGATTACTGTTGGATTTATCAATGAGATCCGCAGCAAGTTCAGCAACTTCACGTTCAAGCTCGGTTAAATGCCGACTTTTCATCAAGATTTGGTTTGCATTTAATTCTTTACACAGATTATTGACATAATCGGCTGTATCGCTCAATATGGTTTGCGTGACAGGTTCGGCAAGTGTCAACATGCGTTGATGCACACTACCACCATCTAAGACTAATACCATCAATGCCAAGCGCCCTTGAATTGAAACAAGTTCCATATGTTTAAACTTACTCGTTGCTGCAAGCGGTGGCGTAACAAGCGAGGCTGTATGAACAGTGCGTGATAATACCGTTGCTGCTTGTCGCATCCATTGCTCAAGTACAATCGGTAAGTCATTAAATTTACGCTCAATATAATGATGATCCGATGCAGCTAATGAGTTGCGATCCATGAGTTCGCGCACAACATAACGATAACCTAGGGCAGTTGGAATACGTCCAGCCGATGTATGCGGTGCGACCACATATCCCATTTCTTCAAGGCGTGCCATCTCATTGCGAATCGTTGCCGAGCTAATATTCAAATCTGATATTTCGACAATTTGTTTAGAACTGACAGGCTCAGGATTTTCATTATATGCCTGTACAATTAATGATAAAATATCTTCTTGGCGATGGGTTAAGTGTGGTAAGGATAGCTCTTGGTCGCTCATAATCGTGTTACCTATATAATGTGCAATTGATTGTGAGAACTAACAATAAGACGATTTAATAGAATATGATACCATAGCAAAAGCTAAACATTATCAGACATCTATAAGATTTTTACAAATTTGTGTGTAAGGTCATGCTTGATAGCTGCGTCCGATAGAATGTAACAAGTATGATCCGTGATAAAACACGTTCAACAATTAGGAGAAATAAATAAAATGGGTTCAAAAACTTTTGAAGTAAATCAAGCAGACTGGGAAACCGAAGTTCTCGGGTCTGATACCCCTGTATTAGTTGATTTTTGGGCAGAATGGTGTGGTCCTTGTAAAATGATTGCTCCGATTGTCGATGAATTAGCAGAAGAATATGATGGTAGATTGCGTGTGGCGAAACTCGATGCTGATGCTAATCCTGATGTTCTCACCAATTATGGCATTATGGGTATCCCAACCTTGATCTTGTTCAAAAATGGTGAAGATGTTGCACGCATCACAGGGTATAAACCAAAAGACAAAATTGTCAGCAAATTAGCCGATCACATCTAAGCATCACGCTTCGCTTATCAGGTTAAATCTAACTGCCTAACTCGTATGAGCTAGGCAGTTTTTGCTTAATCAATAAAAGCAGGATAGAGCGCCATTGTGCAATCTTCATCTGACCATAAACGTTTTAATGATTGCTCTGTATCGACACACACATCTCGTAAATGTTGATAATGCCCTAATTCATCTGCTACTGTCATAAAATGCTGTAAGCCAGTTACAATCCGTTGCCGATTTGTAGAGCGTCCCCACCGTTTATCTTTATTGATGCAACTTGGCAATAATGCAAATAATCCTGCTAACCATGCCACACACGATGCCGTAAAATGTTCATCAAAGGTAGCTTCATCAGTTAAATGATTTGCTAATAAAATATCTCGATAGCGTTGCATACTTTCCTGTTGAATGTCTAAAGGGATTTTACGCGCCCACACACTATGCAAATAACGCATTCGGCTAAAACTACCATCTAGTAAACAATGCCGAAAATTACTTGTTTCAAAGTCAAATAGACGAATATTACCCTCAACAAGCATAGCATTAGAAGGCGTGCTATCTCCATGTACTAGTGCTAAAAATTGTTGAGGATTGCTGATGCACTCAATCGCTTTGGTGAGGTCTGCTAGGGCATAATCGTTAAGCCTAATATTGAGAATTTTTAGATGATTAGGCAACTCAACCATAGCCTCTATAATGTGGTTGATGCGATGACGGGAAACACGGCTAGGACGACCATGTTGAATTGTGAGATTATCCCAGATGTTCTTTTTATCAACTGTTGATAAATGCAAATCAGCAAGAGCTTGATTGAATTTAAGAAGAGTTTCTGTTGCGAATGCACGATCTTCCCGAAATAAGATTTCACCAAGTAAAGCCTGTTTTGTATCACCTAAATCTTCAAGTATGATGATCTTGTTATCTTTATCATAACCGTATATCTGTGGTATCAGATGAGGTGCTTGTTCCTGTAAAAAATCAAAGGTGATGCGTTCGTATAAGAAGCTATCAGTTTCTAGGCTTGGTTGTTTGATGATAACGGTTTTAGGGTATGTTTCATAATCAGTAATAAC
>JBAUIA010000098.1:0-6718 GCA_049680565.1 Phototrophicaceae bacterium | reverse complement strand
AAGATGGGCGCACTATAAAGGGAGAAAGACTTGCTAGTCGCTTGAATCCTCTTTCTCCACAGGTGGGAGAAAGGGCTAGCGATAGAGGGGGAAGCATTTCTAATATTTTTTGTGGTCATGTACTACTTTTGTGTGTTAGACAAAAATAGTGCCATCATGTATGTGATGACTCTGTTCAGTAATGTTTGATATAGTGAATGCAATAAAACGATCAGTGACTATTGAGCCATTCAATAATTGCGACAACCATTGTCTCTTGCTGATCGCTGACCAAGTCCATGCCATGCGCGTTACCCTCATAAGAGAGGGTGGTGAAGCTATCCGGAGCAGCTTCTTCCATGCTCGGTACACCTAATGCAGGATAACGGTCATTGACTGCGTAGATGCCTAATACTGGACGTTCTGCGATACTATTAGCTAGGCTAATGCGGTAATAAGTCCATCCCGGTGAAATTGCAATCGCACTACGGCAAAATTCATCCTCGGCACACCCACGAATTGCCAATGTACTGCCCATACTGCTACCGAGTGTATGAATCGCTTCTGGATTAACTTGTGCTTCATCACGCAACCATGTAAACCACACCGCAACATCATCAACCGCCTTGAACCAATTGATTGAACCGCGTGTTTCACCCCATCCACGAACATCAGGGACAAGAATATTATAGCCGTTCGCAATCAATGGCAATAAAAGCGGTTGCCAACTCGTGCGCGTTTGATATAGTTCATGCAGCAAAATTACCGTTGGACGCGCAGGATCAACCAGATAAAAATCTGCGATAAGATCAAGCCCATCTTCTGCATCTACTGTGACCACTTGTGCAGGAATCGGCAAAGCATTTGGGTCAGAGTCTGCGTCATCTTGAGCCATGATCGGCAAGACAAACAATAAACTCATCATGATGACAATGAATCGTAAGCGCATAAATATCCTCTGTGACATACTCCCCGCAGCAAGCTACGGGGCATCTAAGGGCAACAGGTCTGCCTCCATTTAGGAAGTCTAACATAACCTTCTCTTAGTATGCGTTGATGCCCCAACGCGTTTTGTATATTTATTTTTTCATAGTGGCTAGCAGATTGTTACATCATGTTTAACCATCAGAAATATCATAACATACCACTGATTAATTTCGCAACACACGCATTCATCCCTATAGCAAGCTATGGGGTATTCTGCTATTCTTTTATAAAATAAACATGATAAAAATCTATATCATGTAGTGTATCGAATTAATCGACAAAACGGTACTTTAAAAGTGTCCAAAGTGCGATGGGTGCATCTGTCCACTTAATTTTCTTGCCTTCATCCCATTCACGCCCGTTATAGCTGATGGCTACTTCATAGATGCGAATCCCTTTTTTGAGAATTTTCGCGGTAAATTCAGGTTCAAATTCAAAACCACGCGCATCAATTTTCATGTCGGCAGCCACTTCACGACGGAACACCTTATAGCAGGTTTCCATATCGCTCAGAATGGTGTTATAGAGGATATTGGTTGCGAGGGTCAGCCCTTTATTGGCAACCATATTCCAAAAATTCATGGCTTTACGGTCACCACCTAAAAAGCGCGATCCATAGACCACTGATGAACGTCCTTCTTCAATCGGTAGTAAGAGTTCAGGATATTCACGCGGATCATATTCAAAATCAGCATCTTGAATGATGATGACATCTTTGGTGGCTGCTTTGAACCCTGTGACGAGGGCAGCACCTTTACCTTGATTATGGGAATGATATAGTACGCGTACACCTGTACGGTTTTCGGCTTCAATGTCTTTCAAAATCTCGCGTGATCCATCGGTAGACCCATCATCAACGATGATAATTTCATCTGCAATTTGGACTTCTTCGACATTTTCCAATACTTTGCGAATATTGGGTTCTTCGTTATAGCAGGGAATAACAACCGTTACGCTTACTTGCTTATTGGCAGCATAAGTTAATGCGTGTTGTAGCTTTTCGCTCACTTGCATGGGTTTACCATTCTGATTATTTTCTAAAACTTGCAAATTCTAGCACAGTCATGGATTACGTATAGTCTCAACCTGTAGCGTCAGGTAGTGCTTTAGTCACGATTATCATGAATGATTGTTTACTTAATACCCCATACATTGACTTGATTATCGCCACTCCCTGATGCAAGCATTGTGCCATTGGGGTTAAATGATAAGGATAAGACAGGTTTTTGATGCCCTTCAAGGGTTGCCAATTCTTCCCCTGAATTAATATCCCAAATCTTGATGAGGTTATCGCGCCCACCAGTTGCTAATAATCCTCCTGCTGGATGAAAGGCGAGTGCATCCGCACCTGAAATGTGTGCTTGTAAAATGTGTGTTTGCTCGGCATCGAGTAAATCCCATAAACGCACGGTCATATCTTTACTGGCAGATGCTAAGAGTGTGCCACCCGTACTCACACGGATTGTCCGCACCCAATCATCATGCGACCCTAAAACAGTCCCTTGTGTTTCGCCATGTAAATCCCATAAGCGAATCGTTTTATCCCAACTACTAGAAACGATCAATTGTCCACCGACTGCAAATTGTACCGAGGAAACCAGTTGCTCATGCCCATGAAAAACCTCATCTTGTCGTCCAATTTCTGTGTTCCATAATCGAATTGTACGATCTGCACTGCAAGAGGCTAACATCGTGCTGCGTGGGCTGAGTGCGACATCTTCAACGGCATCTTCATGCCCTTCAAGCACAACACGCTCCGTAATTTGGTTGCTCGTCTTATCAACATCCCACAAACGGATGGTGGTATCAGCGCTACCTGTTGCCATCAAGCTACCATCGCCACTGAAAGCAATACATTTAACAGGACCTGAATGAGCATCTAAAATTTGTGTGGGTGCGCCACCAATACCATCTACATATAGCGCAACACCTGCTGCATCGGCAATTGCTAAAACATTACCATTTGGCGACCAAGCAATCTCACTAATCCAACCGCGTTTAACACTGCCCAAAACTTCTAAAGCAGATACATTGTCATAAGTAATCGGTATATATTGTGCCATCAATTTCTTCCTATCTATATTGAGTCGATTATGACATTAACTATAACACCGCTTTATGTATTTAGCCCTTGAGACTCTTATGGATAGGATTGGTTATAGAGGCTTATGCGAATTTATGAGATAGTTGCCACTCACAAATAGCGAGTCAGTAATAATACATTTTCCAGTTTATTGGGACTTTTCACAACGATGCGCTCGTTTTTAATCATTGTTATTGCGGATTAATAGCCAGCATTTGATGCGCTGAAACCACTCAAATCAACCAAATGAGGTGTTATGCTACAAAATTTTTTCTTGAGGCACTTGCAATATAACGGACAAGCCCGACGATTTTTCATGACAATTATTGCACTTGGTTTTGTTATTGATGGTGTCTATGCGGTACTTCTGAACCTCTATCTATTGCGACTGGGCTACGATACCCAATTTATTGGGCAAGTTAATTCTGCGGGCTTGATGGCATTTGCGCTCATGAGCTTACCAGCAGGATTTTTTGGCACACGCTGGACAAGTGGGCGGATGTTGCGGATTGGGATGGGCGGGATTTTGCTTGGGGCAAGTTTGTTGCCAATGGTCGAATTTGCACCAGTCGCTTGGCGTGCCAGTGGGATGATGCTCACATATTCAATGGTTCTCGCTGGATTTTCATTGTATTTTGTCAATGCTGCACCTTTTTTGATGTCAACTGTAAATAGTGAACAACAAAATAATGCGTTCGCTTTACAAACAGCATTGCTTGCATTGGCTGCATTTTTTGGCAGCCTTTTCGGGGGCAATTTCCCTGCTTTAATTACACAATTTTCTGCGTTCACCATTGATGATCCGCAGCCATATCGCTATACCTTATTACTCACGGTTGTTGTGGTTTTGGTAGCGCTTGCCATCACACTAACGATTGTACAAGCACCTGACGATGATGAAGAGGAAGTAGCATCTAATGATATAGCAGCAGATACAGCTAATGTATCGGCACCGATTGTGACAAAAAAGAATATCACAAAGGGTGTGATGGTCATTATTGGGATCATGTCATTGATACGATTTTTACAAGTTGCAGGACTCGCCACCACCTCCATCTTTTTTAATGTCTATTTGGATACAGAACTCGGCATATCCACCAGTATGATTGGCACAATTACTGCATTCGCACGGATTCTTGTTGTTCCAACAGTGCTACTCGCACCTCGACTCATCCGCCGAAGCAGTAACGGAACGGTTGCAACAGTTGGCTCGTTATTGACTGCCCTCGCCTTACTACCGATTGCTTTATTCCCTAATGGATGGGTTGCTGCCTCAGCTTATATTTTTGCGATAGCTGCTACCAATCTGCGCTTTACCGCCTTTATTGTATATATCATGGTGATTATCCCTAAAAAGAATCAGGGTGTGATGGTCGGAGCGGGTGAAACCGCAGCAGGCTTGAGTTTTGCTGTCATGGCGCTAGGTGGTGGTTATATAGCGAGTATCTTTGGTTTTCGTGAATTATTCTTATTAGGTGCAGTCCTTAGCGGTCTTGGAACATTAATCTTCTGGCTACATCTACAACAAATCAAGCGAAAGCAGCCGATCATCTAATGTCATGAGGATTTTTCAGATGATGAATTACGCCTAAATAAGCGAAAAATGCTTGTGACGATGGGGGCTAAGATCACTCTACCCACTCGCACAATGCTGCCTAATACCTGTGCAAGGATGGCAGGACGGCGCGGATACAAAATTTGATACGGTGCTTGATTGTGCGATTCTAATACTGCGTTGGCTGCTGCAATGCCTGTAGTGGTTGCGCGTTCCATCCATAACGATGGCGTATCATGACCAATCCAATCGCCACAGGCATAGATCGTTTCCCAAGGGCTAATAACATGCAAAGACTCTTGGGTAGGGACACGAAATTGACTATGTACTTTACTATTTCGGCGCACACTGGCATGGATAAACTCGCCTCGGATTTCAGGGAAGGCGCGTTGCACCTCTGTCACCGATGCTACAATCAGGTTACGGTCTGGTTGATTGAGATGCTTGTCTTCATAATAATGTAACTCAATCACACTGCCACCTGTCACCTGATGCCACTCGGCATAATCATCATATAGCCGATGTAACCAGAAGAAATTATCGGGCGCAAAATCGCCTGTGAACATCCCTCCCTGCGTGCTAGGACGAGGTGAGCCTTTGAACCATAAGCGCACAACACCATTGCGTAAGCCCTCTGGAAAAATCATCTCAGATGCTGTGTCAGCAAAATCGGGGCTATTGAGCAAAAGCCGTTTAGTAGCTGGGGCATTCATCGCTAAAATAATATGATCGGCATGGAGACGGCGTATCCCTTGTTTTTGGCTATCTTCAACGATGATTTCCCATCCATCACCATCACGCTTGATCTGCTTGGCAGTGATGCCCCCTTGTACTGCACCACCTGCGGCTTGGATATGCTCAATGAGAGGCTGAATTAAACTAGTGTGAGAATCCGCAGGCATGTATTGCATTTGCCAACTATCATTACGCAGCATCGTATAGAAGCGTAAGCCAGCGATGAAGCCCGCCAATGAAATATCCTCTTTGGGGGCTGCTAGTAAATTGACTCCCAAGCCTTCAAAGGTCGCACGTAGATTGGGTGTCCAACCGATGAAATAATCTTTCATCTTGAGACCATCCCAAGCCACTTTTTCTCGAATTGGATCAGTCCCTACAGTCAGTAAAATACTTGCGAGAAATCCGGGTAAAGATAAAAAATCCCAAGGCTGAATCGTCGCCCAAATTTGCGGATGAAACAGAAGTTGCAAATAATGCAATGGGGCAGGTATCCACTGGCTGCGAATGGCATTACCAGCTTCCATCCGTCGCACTGTGCGCCCCCAGCGATTAATCCATTCTTCCCCTGCTGATAATTGCAATTGGGTCTCTGTAAAACGGTCAATCATTGCCCGCATGTTGACATAGCCACCCCAAATGGCATGAACGCCATGATCGGGCTTAAATTGCCATGTGCGCCCATCAAGCGTAAATTGCTCAGGTTCACCGCCTGATAAGCGTCCCCCTGCCCAAAGTGCATCGGCATCAATGATAAGCGGTGCAATATCACGCCCAGCTAAATGCGCCCCTGCGGATAGACCTGCTAACCCTGCACCGATGATAACCACAGGAAAATTATCGTTATTGGACATCATATCCATTTCTATTTATGACAAAGATTATAGGCATTGTAATTCACAGATATGACGGTTTGCTACCGTGAAACCGTCATTGGGGTCGGTATATTTGATTATGATGCGCTTTAGGTTAAAAAATTCTATCCTTATCTGATAGTACACTACAGTAAAAGTATCCATTTGATGGTACGCTTACAGCAAGATTAGGCTTATCGGTAGGAATATCCCATGCTCGAAGTCCGTAAATCATCCATTGGGAACATTATCATCCTTGATGTCATTGGTCGTGTTGATGCGATGAATTGCTCTATGCTACAAGATGCCATTGACCACGCACTGGCTGAGGATGGCGTGGGCGATTTACTTTTGCGTGTTGCTGATGTCAATTATTTAAGTGCTGCTGGTTTACGTGTCTTGCGAATCCTCAAACGGCAAACCAATGTTGTGCGTTTGGTCGAACCGAGTGATCGTGTGGTTGAAGTCATGCAGATGACAGGCTTAGATGCTGTCTATGAAATGTATAGTACGCTCAATGCTGCC
>JBAUIA010000097.1:0-20157 GCA_049680565.1 Phototrophicaceae bacterium | reverse complement strand
CATACCAACTTGTCCATTTTGAATTTTCATCATCTCGGACACAATCCATAAGCCTAAGCCTGTACTAGCTTCACCATTAGTGGGTTGGGTACTGATTTTGGATTTGCTAAAGGGTTTAAATAAGAATTGTTGCTCATCTTCAACGATGCCTGCGCCACTATCCACAATATTGAGTCGCCAATACTCATTCGCCTCATCAATTTCGGTATAGATATACACATCCGAATCTTTAGGTGAATACTTAATAGCATTGCTCACCAGATTACCAATCACCTGTGATAAACGCCGTTCATCTGCCAGAACAATCCCACGAATTTGCCGCAATTTAAGATCAATATTTTTGCTCGATGCAGCGACCCCATATTGACGCACCACTTGCTGTAAAATCTCTCGGCTATCAATCGCTTCTAGTTTGAGGGTCAAACCATCGGTATTTTGAACACTCGCATCTAAGAAATCATTGACCACTGCAACCATGGTTTCGAGGCTAGCATCTTGCATTTTCAACATTTTTTCGAGTTTTTCATTATCGCCAGCTTCGCGCATCATCACGGTTGTGAGCATTTTGAGGTTATTCATAGGATTTTTGAGATCATGGCTGGCAATTTGCATCATCCGTGTTTTGAGTTGACTCGCCGATTGCAAGCGTGTGATGAGTAGATTACGTTCATCGTGCAAGCGTTTGAGTTGCAATTGAGTGTTAACACGCGCGTGCATCACATTGGTATCGAGTGGTTTTGAAACGTAGTCATTTGCGCCAAGACGCAAGCCCCATGCTACTTTCTCTTCATCCCGAATCCCTGAAATTAGGATCACCGGTAAGGCAGAAATATCTTTCTTGCTGCGGATAATCTGCAAAATATCTAAGCCTGTCATCACAGGCATCATCAAATCGAGGATGACAATATCATAGTCATGTTCTTCAAGCATCTCTAAGGCTTCACGCCCATTTCGCACGGTATCAATATCACCGACATCATCCAAAATCTGTTGGATGAGCATCAAACTTAACTTATCATCATCTGCAACCAGCAAACGGGGACGATCATTCACCATAAATAGTCTCTTTATTGAACCAACTCATTACAACTGATACAAAATCGTGATAAAACCAACGTAGTATCGTTTATTTTCGCTAATCCATTTAGTTTACTCGATAATGGCGATTGTAACACATGATTGATCGGTGGATTTGAAATTGAATTGGGGCTTAAACCTGACGTAAGGGGATAATGTATAATGATGCTATAGCATTAAAGTCAGCATCAGGAAAGGTTACACGATGACAAATCAGCATCATGTTTTTGGGAGTGATGACCCTGAGCAAGAAAAACAATATTCTCGGGAAGCACGCTTACAGTACGACCAAGAGATTGTGCGCGAATCGCATCAAAACTGGAATAGCTATACAAAATCGCAGCAGGAATTTATTAAAGAAGAAGGGAATCAAATTTATCAAGCGATTGCAGCACAGCTTGCAGAAGGTAAATCAGCAAATGATGCCGATGTTCAAGTGAATTTTGAACGGTGGCATGAGCATGTGCGTTATTTTTACGAGCCAACACTTGATCTCTTAGCAGGCTTAGGGCAACTGTATAATTCCAGCCCTGATTTCATGGCAAATTTCCAAAAATTACATCCGCAACTGCCTGCATTTTTAGAAGCAGGGATTAGCCATTATGTGGATGCGTTAGAAACTGCGATGTTGGAAGACATGCTGGCAGAAGATGAGGATGATGTAGCCCGTCAAAAACGCTTATCAAAATAACCTAAGCTATACCTGCCCTAGGCACTGATAGTCACACGGTTATCAATTAGCGGCACTTCTATCCAGAAGCAAGCCCCACCAAGCGGCGAATCAACCATACCGATACGTGCCGCTTGGGCTGCCATCATTTCGGCTGCAATCCATAAGCCTAAGCCTGTACTACTCTCGCCATTGGTTGGTTGGGTGCTGATGTGATTTTTGCTAAAGGCTTGAAATAAATATTGGCGTTCATCGGCTGGAATACCTGAGCCTGTATCATGCACTTCTAAGCGCCAAACACCATGCCTCACACACGTTTTAATCAATACAGCACCACCAATTGGTGTATATTTGATAGCGTTACTCATCAAATTACCGATAACTTGTGTAATCCTCGCCCCATCAGCAGCAATCAGGCTATCAGCGATTATATCCGTGCGTAAGTCAATCTGCTTCTGGTCGGCTGCAACACTATATTGTGATAACACATTATCCAGCAACTGATTAGCGGATAGATCGGTAATGTGAATATCAAAATTCGATGTAATTCCCTGCTTTGTACCGAGAAAATCATCAATGATTTCAACCATTGTATCAATGCTCTGTGATGCAATATTCATTATATTAGGCATATTGGGCGTATCACCGACCATTTCTTCCATGACACCCAATAACAAAGATAAATTATTGAGCGGATTTTTGAGATCATGACTGGCAATTTGCATCATGCGTAATTTCAGGTCATTTGACTCTGCTAGCGCTGCAGTCATCATTTTGCGCTCATCGGTTAATTGTTTGAGACGAATTTGCGTACTAAGGCGCACATTCACAATCCGAGGATCAATTGGTTTCGTAATATAATCATTCGCACCCAATTCCATGCCTTCCACAATCGCGCTATTCTCACTGATTGCTGAAACAAGAATAATAGGGAGCGTCGTAAAATCGAGTTCTTGCCGAATAATTTTTAGGGTTTCGATGCCATTGAGAATAGGCATCATAATATCCATTAACACAGCATCATAATCATGCTGTGCGATTTTATTCAGGGCATCTTGACCATTAACAGCCATATCAATATGATAATCACGCTCTAGGATACGTAGCAATAAAAGACGGTTAAATTCTTCATCATCTACAATCAGAATATGCGGTTTTTGAGATAGTGATTGATCCTTCATTACTACAGCACTCCATCAATAATCAAGATAAACTCATTATAAGTTGACATTTATCTATAATTAATTAACGATTTCATTTTAAATCAATTATTTATGTTTTATAACACAATACACACCGAATAAAAACACTCTTTAAATAGCATTCCTAACCATCCCCGAACATAGAACAACTATTCAAAATGCTCATATTTCGGTATAATTTGGGATAATATGATCGATTTGGGATATATTGGGGTGGTTTCATATAAATGCGCCCTCTGAGTATCAAAAATCCCCTAGAAACCATCTCTACTATCCGAAAAGAGGACACACACAATGAAAATTAGTGTATTGCAAGAAAACCTCGCCAAGGGCTTGAGCATTGTTTCCAAAGCCGTTGATAGTCGCCCAACCTTACCTGTACTCAATAACATCTTGCTCGAAGCAGAAGGCAGTCGTCTTAAATTGGCTGCGACTAATTTGCAAATGAGCATTACGATGTGGATTGGTGCAAAAGTGGATGTTCCCGGTAGCATCACTTTGCCAGCGAGTACCTTTAAAGACCTCGTCAATAATTTATCACCTGAGCGGGTTGATCTTGATTTAGACCCACAAACGCAAACGGTTCATGTGCATTGTGGCGCAACCAATTCCAATATTAAAGGCATCAGCGCGGAAGAATTTCCACCGATTACACACGGTGAAGGTTCAGATGTTGCGGTCACAGGTGCAACGCTCGAAGAAATGATCTTGCACACTGCCTTTGCAGCAGCCAAAGAAGACAATCGTCCAATTTTGACAGGCGTTTATACCGAGTTAGACGGCGATAATATCACAATGGCAGCAGCCGATGGCTATCGCCTCGCGGTACGTAATGGCAAAATGGTGCGCGAAATATCTGAAAAAATGAGTTTGGTGATTCCAGCAAAAACCTTGCTTGAAGTCGCACGCATCATTGATGATAACGATGATGAAGTCGGTATCAGCTTGCCTTGGAAGCGCGATATTGTGACTTTCCATTTGCAAAATGTGGATATTAGCAGCCAAATTCTCGAAGGTCGCTTCCCTGATTTCAGCGCGATTATTCCGAGCAAATATGTCACATCAACCACGATGTACACCAAAGATTTGCTGACCGCTTGCCGTCGCGCTCAAATTTTTGCGCGTGATAGTGCCAATAGTGGACGACTCTACGTTGCACCACCATCAGGTCCTAATGAACCGGGTGAAGTGCAAATTATCGGCAAATCCGCCGAACGCGGTGATCTCGATGGTCAACTTGATGCCAGTGTTGAAGGTGAACCCCTCGATATTAGCTTCAACATCGAATATCTGATTGATGTCCTTAAAGTGATTAATGAAGAACGGGTCGTTTTCCAGAGTAATGGCGCGGAAAATCCCGGTGTGATTAAGCCCGAAGGTCGCACGGATTTTGTGCATGTCATCATGCCGATGAGTCGCTAAAAGCAATCACAATATTTCAAAATAGAAAAATCAAACGGAGCGAATCATATGATTCGCTCCGTTTCGTTGGTCATTAATTCCATTGTTTCCGATTTGCTATATCTCCGAACTGATGCCTTTAGCGTACTTTTTACCTGCTACCTTTCATACATACATGATCTTTGTCATAGTTAAGTCAGGGAATAGGTTACATTTGGATGACATACGTCACTAATTGAGGCGACAGTATTTATTTATACTGTAGTCATAAATTAAAACAAGTGGTGGAACAATAGGAGTCCAAAATGAACAAATTAAAAGCGTTTCCTCAGTTAGTGATTGTTATGGGTGTCATCTTTGCAATTATGGGTGTTGTTATCACAATTGGTGGTGGATATATCACTTGGTTTGTTGGCGATCAACTTGCAGCTCAAAATATTGTCACACCTGATGATGCCTCCATTCCGAATGCACAAGTGAATAGCATTCCTACAGCTTTGAGTATGGCAGCAATTATCGGTCAACATGCGGATGCTAGAAGTGGTGGTTTATCCTACGCTGAAATGGGTCGCTTTGCTGTTGCTGATGGTAATCCTGCTGGTACAAGTAATCGTGATGAAGCCTTACTGAATGAAGCCGGTAATCCTGTTGCAAATTCAGCGCGTGATACCCAACTAACTGCTGCTGGTTTAATCACTTCCTTGAGTTTGTCCGCTATGGCTCTCGGCGCATCTTATGGTGCAATCGCACTCGGTATCGCATTTACCATCTTAGGCATTGTTGTTACAGGTCTTGGATATGCGCTCCTTGGTTTGGTTGATCCACAAGTTGCTGAACGCTTTGGTCTGAGTCCGATAGCAGTTCCTGCATAACATAACCAGACTCACAAGTTGCATCGTGAACATCCCTCTTCCATCTTGGAAAGAGGGATGTTTTTGTTGATGATTTTGGCAGTTTTAGTAAGGAATAAATCAAGCTATTCCAGCGATTGTAAAGACGCTTGGAGATATATACGTATTTTGGTAATAATTAAGGGAGTGAGTCAGCAGACTTGCTCTGTTTGTGTTTTAATGAACTTACACATAAGGACTATGATAATGCAATCAAAAATTGAGGGATGTTTGTTTGGGATGGCATTAGGTGACGCGCTCGGTGCAAAAACAGAGTTTCTACGCTATGAAAATATTATCGAAAAATATGGTAAGAATGGCATTCAAGAATTAGAGGATAATCCAGCGCTTGTCACGGATGATACACAAATGGCGATTGCAGTAGCACAAGCACTTGTTGAAGCACCTCGTCCATATACATATCTTACACTTGAACCCATATTACAGAAACACTTTATTGCGTGGTATCAAAGCCCTGAAAATAACCGTGCGCCGGGTATGACTTGTTTGACTAGCATTGAACGGATGATGGCTGGTGAGAAAACAGATTTATCTTGGCATAGTACAACCAATATGAATTCAAAAGGTTGTGGCGCTAATATGCGTGTTCAAGCTGTTGGATTACTCCCAGATGATGAGGTAACACGCGCTGGTATCGCTCAATTACAATCTGCATTGACTCATGCTCACCCAACAGCACTCACAGCAGCTGATATGACCGCATTGGGTTATTCATGATCTTGCTCATAATGGAAATATTGCCACATTAGTGGATCGTTGTATTACTTATGCCCAGTCACAAAGTCATATCTATCATATGGATTGGCTTGGTAGACTGCATGAGCGTAATAATGTGGCAAATAGCCCACATGACTATATTAAACGCGGTTGGGATGAGCTTACTGACAGTTTATATAAAGTTCAGTCAGCAATTGCGACCCCAAATTATCATGCTGATCCATGCCTTGCAACAGGTGAGGGCTGGATTGCAGAAGAAGCTTTTGCAACAGCACTTTATTGCTTCCTTCTGTATCCAGATAATCCGATACAAGTGATACGACGGGGTGCAAATAGCAGTGGCGATTCAGATTCTATTGCATGTATCGCAGGCGCATTTGCAGGTGCGTATCATGGCATTGACGGATGGCAATCCGATTGGATTAACCACATTGAATATAGGGCAGAATTGCAACTTCTCGCAGATAAATTGACAACTTTACATGCTATCTAGGTTTTGACTTTTCAGTGTATATTTCGGGCAAAAACTGATCATTTTTCAAAAATTTAGACCCTTAATGAGTCATCCTAAACTAACCACTCATTAACGATTCAACAATTTTCCGAGTCATATATCCCAAATTTTTAGCTCAAATGTGCGAAATATATCCCAAATTGTTTGGGATATATTTATTTTAACTCACCATCTAAAAACCTCGAAAATCGAGTTCATGACCTTTTATCCCAAATAGCTGCTTTTTTATCCCAAATTTTTCATTTTGTTAGATCATCTGTTTTAATCAATTTTATTATGAATTTATAAGGTCTGTTCATAACCTGTTCATAACCTGTTCAAAACTTTGAACAGCCTGTTCATAACTATAGGTCAGGAGGGTTCACCTGTTCAAAACTTTTGGTTTTCGTAATAAAAAACGTATGTTCTGTGCAAAACTTTGAACAGCTTTATAGACAAGTGTCTATTACCTGTTCAAAACTTTGAACAGCCTGTTCAAAACTTTTTATCCCACATATCCCACATTTGCGTAATAATTTGTGATATATTCGTAATACTTGGGATAAAAACGCTTACTTATCCCACATTACGAAACACATTACAGAGTTTTGAACAGTTTGAACAGCCCCTACTACTATTACTACTATCTTTTATACAAAGCTATCTACTTAAAAAGTTTTATACAGGCTTCCAGCGAGCAAGTAACTTTATCGCCAATAATCAAGAATAGTGATACACTACCTCTATCATGTAAAAGCCTTAAGAAATGAGTGTATTATGGGGCAACAATCAAATACAGATGTGCGGTTAATCAACCTAGAAAATAAAATTGGAATCTTACAGCAACTGGCAGATATTAGCGCATCACTCAATGCACAAGTTGAGTTACGTCCATTACTCAAACATATTATGACCGTTGCCGTTCAAATTGCAGATTGTGAAGCTGCTTCTATCTTGTTATGGGATAACGGCAAGCAACAATTGGTATTTGCTGCAAGTACGACGACCACTGCCGATGACCGCGATTTATTTGGCATGGTTGTTCCGATGGATAGCATCGCGGGTACGATTTATCTTGAAAATCGCGTTGTTCAGGTTGACGATGCCCAACAACATCCTCAACATTACGAAAAAGTTGATGAAGATATTCAATTTCAGACACGTTCCCTCTTAGGTGTTCCCCTCACGTATAAAGATCAGGTAATCGGTGTTCTGGAAGCTATGAACAAGCGTAGCATGCCTTGGACGCAAGATGATCGTGATTATTTAACGACCCTTGCAGCACAAGCGGCTGTTGCCATTGAAAATACCAAATTATTACAACATCTACGCAAAGCAAATCGTGATTTAAATGAAGTTGATAAACTCAAAAATGATTTTATTGCAATTGCTAGCCACGAATTACGCACGCCTCTAGGTGTCATCATGGGATATGCCAGTTTCTTACAAGAAGAGGAAAGTGCTTCTGCAAAAGAAAATGCAAGCAAAGTACTCGAAAGTGCGCTCAAGCTACGTAAGATCATCGAAGATATGGTGAATTTGCGGTATCTCAAACAAAATCAAAGTGATTTACATCTTGAAGATGTTCCAGTATCCATGCTGATGCAAGTTGTCCGCCAAGAGTTGCTCGCCTTAATGGATCTTAATGAGTATGAGTTTGTGTATAATGTGCCTGATAATGACCACAAACTTCATGTTGATTCCACACGGCTCATTATGGCGTTGACCAATTTAATGCACAATGCAATTAGCTTTACCCCACCCGGTGGACGTATTGAACTCAGTGCAAAACTGGCATCAAAAAACGAAATGCAAATTAGTGTGATTGATAATGGACAAGGTATTGAGGCTAAGCAAATCGAAGCGATTTTCGGGGAGTTTTATCAAGTTGAAGATCACATGATTCGTAAACATGGTGGACTCGGTATTGGTTTGAGTATTTCTCGTGCGATTATTCAAGCACATGGTGGACGTATCTGGGCAGAGAGTGATGGTCTTGGACAAGGGGCTAAATTTACGATTGCCTTACCGATACTTAGATAATCATAAAACCAAGCCACATAAAACTGATTGTAGGGGATGGACTTTATGTCCCTCTCGTTTGTCAAATACAATCAGTTCAACGCCCCTGAGATAAGGCATTGTTAGAATTTATACACCTACTGAGTCTCATGGCACAGAACAGTGTAAACAATGCTAGAATAAAGTAGTAACTTAATCTGCGAGGAGTATGACTCTTATGGTACTTAGCTTTACATGGCTCGGACATTCTACTTATGTATTAGAATCAGATGGTCGATCACTGATTATTGATCCATTCTTGACGAATAACCCACTTGTCGAAACAACACCAGATGATATTGATGTTGATCTTATTTTGTTGACTCATGCACATGGCGATCATACCGGCTATAGTGATCGTGGACCTGCTGGTGATACCTTAGCTATTGCCGAGCGTACAGGCGCGATGATTGTCTGTAATTTTGAAATGGGAAATTGGTTTATGGGGCAAGGTGTTCCAGAAGAGCAAGTTTTCCAAGGCAATCCCGGTGGTACAATGCGCGGTGATTGGGCAGATGTAAAATTTACACAAGCATTCCATAGCTCATCATTTGGGGATGGAAGTTATGGGGGTCAACCCAATGGCTTGATAATCCGTGCTGGGGGCTATACGGTCTACCATGCAGGCGATACGAGTTTATTTGGGGATATGACCTTAATTGGTGATGAAGGGCTAGATGCTGCGATTTTGCCGATTGGTGATGTGTTCACGATGGGTGTTGAGGATTCGATCAAAGCTGCAAAGTTATTACGTGCCAAATATATCATTCCTTGCCACTACAATACCTTCCCACCGATTGTACAAGACGCTGCTGCATGGGCAGATCGTATCAACCGTGATACGAATGCACAACCTATTGTGATTGATCCCGGTCATTCTTACACACTGGAATAAGCGATAATCGCATACCACTAGAACTTTAAAACAGATGGGTGATAAGCCATCTGTTTTTTTATACTATATCCCTATGTAGATTTTCTATTTTAGATACTCAAGATTCACCGTTGCGCGTCCCTACAATCTGTAATAACAGTGAATTGTAAAGTTATCCAATGGGATGTCTAACAGATTCAGACACCATGATTGAATTTCAATCTCTGTGTTATCTAAAACTTTAATTTTAAGATAATGTCGCTAACACCTGATGAGCAGCATGGATGCCTTGCTGAATCCGATCATCAAGGCGCGTTACACCGATGTGCATTGGTGGTTGCTGGCTGTAATCACTGCCAACCAGTGCAATGCCTTGTGGTAATTGCTCTCGAATAGCTTGGATACGCTGCGGATGTTGATCGTCATAACAAGAAATTGGATCAGCTTCTGCCCAATACCCTACGTGCGATGTTAAGGGCTGCGGTAAATTGAAAATTTCACACACGAAGTTAATCATTTTCTCGCTTGTATCATAGCGCTTTGGGTCAATGCGTAATCCGATTTGCAGTAAAGTATACCCATCAGGGACACGCGCAGGATGGCTTGTGCGATGAATGGCTGTATATGCCATATCATCAGGGATGCTGATAATTGAAGGAAGTGCATCTGTTTTACAAACCAATGATACGCGCTGGATGGTGTCATAGTGATAATCGAGCAATGTAGCTGTAATCGGTGTGATGTAGCCATAAAATATGCGTTCAGCATATCGTGCTGGTAATGCTAAAATGAGCGAACGAGCATCAAACATTAAGCCGTTTTCCATACAAATGCTATAGCGTCCGCCATCTAAGTCACCGATACTGCTGACAGCCATCCGCATCAAACGGGTTGCCGTGATTTTCTGTTGCAGTGCTGCAATCAAACTCGCTGTCCCTGCTTTGAATGCCACACTATTATCATCAAGGGCAATCAAGGTATCGTCTAAGCCTAGTGATGATAGCCATGTTTTATCGAGCGAATTATGAATGGCGAAGGTCGTCGTATCCATAATGCTATTATCTTTGGTGATACTTTGGATACTGCCACCAAGATGGCGTTTGACTTCAATTAATGTAACATCAACCGCGTGTTCTGCTAGCGTATAGGCTGCAACCAAGCCCGTTAAACCACCACCAACAATCACAACATCACGCATCGTAAAAACCTCTTATCTCGGGACGGATTAGCTATAGAATAGAGGAAATTGGTCAAATTATCTATGCTGCTGATGTACGAGAGCAGAATTTTGACATCGTGGTAAACTAAAATTATTATGTTATATTTTTTAAAAATTTATCATTGAGAGAGCCTGATGTCTGATTTTGAAACCAATTTAAAGAAATATGCTGATTTACTCGTTCGGGTTGGCAATAATATTCAAGCAGGATCACGCTTGATGATTCAGCCGATTTTGGTCGATGATCCCACCATCCGCCGCCTCGTGCATTACACCGTAGAAGCTGCTTATAAGGCAGGGGCAAACTTTGTAATCGTCTCATGGCGTGACCAAATGTTGACTAAAATTCGCCTCGAAAATGCGCCTGATGCCTCATTTGATATGACCGATGAATTTTATTTTCAGACGCGCAAAACCCTTACCGAAGAAGGCAGTAATATCATGTTTATGCTCGGAGATGATCCTGATTTACTCGCAGGGCAAGACCAGAGCAAAATTGGACGGATGCAAAAAGCAGGTGGGAAACTTTTTCGCCCGATTAGCTTATTGAGCGATCAAGGCTATGGCACATGGACAATCGGTGCTGTTGCGACTCAAGCATGGGCGGATAAAATGCTGCCTGATATACCTGCCGATGAACGGGTGATGGCATTATGGGAACTCATTTTCAAAACATGCCGTGTTGATGTGGATGATCCTGTCGCTGCATGGAAAGAACATGCAGCCAATTTGCAAGCACGCGCTGAATACCTCAATGGTAAGCAATATACTGCCCTCAAATATACCGCCGATGGAACCGACCTCACGATTGGGATGCCTAAAGATCATGTATGGATTGGGGGTGGCGAGGTCAATAATCAAGATGTGGAATATATGCCGAATATCCCAACCGAAGAAGTCTTCTGTATGCCTCACAAAACTAAAGTTAATGGGACAGTTAAAGCGACAAAGCCTTTGAGTTATGCCAGCACCCTCATTGATGATTTTAGTGTCACGTTCAAAGATGGGAAAATTATAGATTTTACGGCAGCACAAGGCGCAGATGCCTTCCAGCAATTAATTGATATGGACGAAGGCGCACGCTATTTAGGCGAAGTTGCGCTCGCGCCCAGTACCTCACCCATTGCTCAAACAGGGCGCTTATTTTACGAAACGCTCTTTGATGAAAATGCCTCTAATCATGTGGCGATTGGCGCACCCTATCGTACCAATATCAAAGGGGGACCTGAAATGAGTGATGAAGAATTTGCAGCAGCAGGAGGCAATGATAGCATCACCCATGTTGATTTTATGATTGGCTCAATCGAGATGGAAGTCGATGGTGTTTTGCCCGATGGCACACGCGAAGCAATTATGCGGAATGGCACATGGGCGTTTGATATTTAATCATTATTTGATATGTGCGGATACACCACTTGCATTGGTAAACCGTGAGCATCGAGTTTTGGTGTTTGCGGTATAGTTGTGAGATTCTGCATCCGCGCACAAACGGCACAGGCTAAGGCATCGACAATATCATCATCCACTAACACGCGACGATGTACCTCGTAAATCTCACGAATGAGATCAAGTGCATTGGCTTGATACTGTTCAAGTAATTCCACACGCTCCATGAAGCCTAAGCCTGTTTTTTTGCTGTAGCGCATCGGCTGCTGATTGTTCAACGCCCAAAATAAAACTTCTGGATGGGTTTCTACGATGCTATCTTTGAGGCTGATATGATCGCGTAGAAACGTATTAACCTCATAGATTTTAGCGGATATATTCCAGCCTTGTTTTGAAAATGCTTTGCCTTCGATTTCACGATTGATGTCACAGGCAATTTTATAATTTTCATCGGTAAAACCGTGTTCTCCACCAAGCATAATGGCATCACGGGTCGGGACGCTAAACACCGATGAGCGCCGATTTTGTAAAATATCACGGGCTGCTGCATCCACTAAGCGCCCGTCCGCATCCGATGATAAACCAATTGGCATATCAATGAGGATACGCTGTGCAGTTACGCCATAGCGATCCCAAAAATCGGGGATTGTGGTTACATAAGCATAATGGCTTGTACCGTCATGCTCTAAACCAAGTGCAATCCAACCGCCTTTACAGCCATCTATGCCCCAGTAAATTTTAGTAGTCACTAACTTATCCTTTTATGTTGATTATGCTAGCATCATAATGGCTATTTCAGTGAAGGATGTTATAAAATCTTACGCACAATGATGGTGCTTTTTTGTTATTATTTTGTTTTATTACACAATATTAATATTATTGCGATACTAATGCTTATATAATAAAAATGCACATTTAATCGTCATTTTATAGGATAAATTCATGATATATCAAAATCATTTTTATAAGTCAGCTTTTGTTGGCATTATCGCAGTATTTTTCGCACTTATTACATCTACTCAGTTTACCCAAGCATTAACGCTAGATAGCTTAACAATTACCAATACTATATTAGCCTCTACTTGTGATGCATCACAATGGCGTATAAGCTTTTTATTTACAGCGTCTAATAATGATGAAGGTAGTGGTTTTGATCGTTATGCGATAATTGCCACTGATGCCAATGGTGTCGCTATTGCAGCAGATGGAAATGGTACTGGTGTAGGTATTTCATCCTCACAAACCACAAATATAGGTAATGGAAATAGTATTAATAACATTACTGCTAGCCCCATTACAATTGTAGCCTATGACACTGTTTCACGGGTACCAGTGGGTGCGAACACGCAAGCAATTTACGATGCGGTTATTGCACAAGGTGCGCCTATTCTTGGCACATTGATCTATGATCCTTCTACAGATGTTCCTGCTTGCCCAGCACCCGTAGCACCCGTAGTTGTACCAGATGGTCTGCCACAACCTGTTTTCACTGATAATCGCATCAATAACTATGATTCAGCAGCACCTGTTGCTGTTTATCCACATGATATAAATGGTGAGACTGGCTTGGTTGTCTATAGTGCGGATGGCGTACTATTATTAGTGGTCACACCACAACAAATCGCTGATGCTCCGAGCAACCCAGATAGCAATATTCTCATTGCGCAAGGTGGTGGTGTTAGTTTTTATCGCCTCGCAGGTGGGAGTTGGCAGATCAATGCGCCACAATATAATGGTAAAACTTATGTGATGATTTTCACTGAGTTATTTAGCTCAGGTGGCTATGAATCCTTTGAAATTGACGCTTAATCTGGCAGTGTCTCGCTAATACAAAAACCTCTCACATTGAGAGGTTTTTTAATTTAATGGCTGATGTTACGCACTTAGTTTTAAATCAGATTAATTAAGGTACAAGAAGCTCTTGAACAGAATTTTTTGTACTGAGTGCTGAGTAAAGATAAATTTTTTCTCACAACTCACAACACAGCACTATTCATATGATCGAATCTTAGCTGTGATGGCTCAATTTGAATATTTCACCTAAGGTCAGTTAATGAATGACATTATTAAATTGCTTATTGCCCTGCACGGATAATGGGTAACCATGCTGCTTGTTGGTCGGATTCGCTGCTACCATCCGTGAGTTGGATAACGCCTTGTGCATCTGTTTGCGATGGATCAATCACAGCATTAACAGACACAATATCGAGATTGCCAAAGCGTTCCGATGTGAACATCACACGGCTGCTATTGGGTGACCATGTTGGCTCAAAATCACGCCCACTACTGAGCGAAATATTGATCGAGGCACTCGCTAGCGCTACATCTTGGACATAGATTTCGAGATTGTTATCACGATTGGATACAAAGGCAATTGTTAAGCCATCGGGTGACCATGCTGGGTCAGTATCCGATGAGGGATGATTGCTAATATTAATCGCGTCGGAATTGGGTTCAACGAGATTGAGGACATAAATATCGTTGTTGCCCTCTCGGCGCGAGCTAAAGGCGATCATTGTGCCATCAGGTGACCAAGTGGGCGATTGATTACCGCCTGTGGTCGTAATCTGTTGCACATCGCTACCATCAGCATTCATCACATAAATATCATCAATGCCATTGGTACGGTTGGAGACGAACGCAATTCGTGCGCCATCAGGTGACCATGCTGGCTCGGTATCTTGGCTAAAATTGTCACTCAAATTGATCGGCTCATCTTCCCCTGTTGATGACATCATCCAAATATCGAGGCTGTTATCACGGTTGGAAACAAATGCGATAAATTCCCCTGTGGGTGACCATGTCGGAGATTCATCCGTGATTTGGACATTATTGGTCAAGCGTGTTTGATTACTGCCATCAGGGCGCATGAGATAAATTTCAGCAGCCCCATGCCGATTGGTCACATAAGCAATTTCGCCCGGAATCCGACGGATAATCGCTTCATCGAGATTGGGTGCGCTATTGCTAAAGGTGATACTTTCGCCTTCTACCAGATCAACCGATTCGCCACTATTGGTATCCGTGACGGTACAGCTACCCTCGAAACAGCTACTGGTGACTTCATCGGTTAGGCGGTCAATCGCAATTTCGATGGTATCGTTAATCGCAATATCAATCCCATTACTCAGTGTCAGACGACCTTGTGCGCCGTTGGTATCTGCCGAAACATTGCCATCGGTTAAATCAAGATCAAGCGATTCATCGGTCAGGTTGATAATGGAAGCAATCGTATCAGGCTGCAAAACAGTTTCGATTCTGCCACCTTCTGAATACAGTGTAATCGGTTGACTCCCTGCTTGAATGCGTGTGCCAACAGGGGCTTGCCCATTCAAGCTAGCGAGTGTGCGTAATTCCAATTCACCCGGTAAAACAGCGAAGGCATTGGCGGTATCCCCCCGAATAATGAACACATCAGGCTGATTAAAATATAACCATGCAAATACACCGCCCACACTTAAACCAACGATAATCAACAAGGAGACAAGAATTGTAATCAAGCGATTGGTACGTTTGAGCGCACGGCTTTGTTGCTCGATTAAATCTTCGGCTTTTTGAGCACGTCGCCGTGTTTTCTTCTCTTTGCGTGATTTTACAACAGGCTTATTACCTGATTGTCGTCTGGCAGTAGGTGTTTCACCATCGAGTGGTTTCAAATGTTGGCGTAATTCAACCAGTAATTGCCGTAAAGAATTGTTGTATTCTTCACGGTCACTAAAATCAATCCATTGAATCCGCCGTAATTGATACGGAACAGGAGCGCTACGAAGTAAAATAGGCACAACTGGCTTGCCAAGATCAATAAAATACTGCCATTCATCTTCCACATTGACCGATTCCATAGCTTCTGGGGTCACAATTACAACCATCACCTCACAATGATCGAGTCCATCTTGGATGGCAGCACTCCACTTAACGCCCGGTTGAATATCATCAATATCAATCCAGACACCCATATTGAGTGTATCGGAGAGCCAAACGGCTAATTTACGCGCAAAGGCTTCATCATGCCGACTATAGCTTACAAATATTTTATCAGTGGTTGGTTGCATAGCATCATTATTTTCTGGTTTATATCGTTTCAATACAGTATATAGCAGAGTAGGGGTGCTGCAACGCAATTTCCGTTTGGAATCACTAACGAATTAGATGGTATGAGCTTAATAAGGTCTATCAATCATCAGGTATAATGACAAAAAAGTGACGAATAAAGTGCCTCCTATGCCAGCAAAAACAACAATCATTGATGGACTCCGTAAACCAACACGCCTTGACCGTGTCTTGCGTGATAAGGTCTTGCCTGATGTCGGGCGTAAAGCGATTAACCAACTGATTAAAGATAAGCAAGTGCGTGTGAATCAACAATCTGTTTGGCTCAATTCATGGACAATCCATAATGGTGATACGATTGATCTCTTGCGTGTGCCTGATGCGCTACCAGAAACGCCTGATACATTTGACGAGTCATGGCTGATTGCACAAGATGATGATTTGATTGTGGTTAATAAACCAGCAGGCTTACTATCACAAGGAACACAATACAGCACACAAGCGAATTTATTGTCGATGGTGATCGCTCGTTTTGGACAAGTTGCGCTCTTTCATCGCCTAGACCGTGATACATCAGGGGTGATTTTGCTGACCCGTAGTAAAGCCATCAATCGCTATCTGGATACCGCGTTCAAAACCCATAGCATCATTAAACAATATCGTGCATGGGTCAGCGCCCCCAATCAACTCCAATCATCAGGCATCATTGATTTACGGATTGCACCGCAAAATAGCAAAAAAAATCGGATGCAAATTGTCAAACAAGGTGGAAAATCTGCGATTACGCATTATCAGGCTGATGAGGCTATCAATGGCAAACAACTTATTACACTGATTCCAAAAACGGGGCGCACACATCAATTACGGGTGCATCTTGCTCATTATGATGCAGCGATTTTAGGCGATCGCATCTATAGCCGAACGGCAGATGATTATCCACGGCTGTATTTACATGCCCACCAAATCACCTTGCCTGCCAATGATGATTTTCCTGAACGCATATTTACCGCACCAATCCCTGCTGATTTTGCTATCTAGTGCCTGATATGCTTGTCAGAATGATAAAGCTGGTTACACTTAACTTACATCAGAGACTGACATCATGGGGGATGCCACGATGAGCGATCATCAACAATTTACGGCGATTGTCTATTTTCATGGGATAGGGCAACAAAGCCGTTATGAAGAACTCAGCCGTTTACTGGAATCATTCGATGATTATGCCGTTGTGCAAGCTGATGATCGTTTAGAACAGCTTGAAGTCGGTGTTGAAGCATCACGCACAGATATTACGGATAACAATATCGGCTATGTGAGCTTTAAGCGTGGCGATAAAGAATTTCGTTTCTACGAGGTATATTGGGCACCCATAACGGCATCAGGCACAACTGCTAGAAGTGTCTTCTCGTGGTTAATTGGGCATATGACCACTCCCTTAAAAATATTGAATAGTGGCTGGCATAGTCGCCGTCGCTTACGTATCAGTTACTTATACGCCTTATGGTATAACAATAATCCAAAAGGCAAAGAATTTTTAACGCTGCGTAATTTGATTAATCATTACAATGATTTTTGTGATTTTGCCTTACGTGAATACAAGCTAAAAGGCACATTTAATGACTTTTTAGCCTATTTAAATAATAAAGCCGATGCCGACGAGAGCCAAAAATTAATCGCCTTAGCCAAGCAATGGCGACAATATGTTCATCGTACAGAGCGTCATAAACTGTTTATCCTGACAACGATTATCTATATTGTCGCTGTGATTCCATTATTGACCCTATCACGGGTAATTTATCTATTTGGGACAGGGTTTTCAAACGAATTAGGGGTACGCTTTTCTGATTTATTCCGCTTTGTGATTCCCCTAATGGAGTCACCCTTAACATGGCAAGACATCATGCAGAATGATCCCACAACAATTTTGTTTTACATGCTGATTACGATTTTACTGCCCTTACCTTGGATATTAGCAGGTTTTTTGCGTAATTATGGGGGCGACGTTCAACTATGGGCAACCTATCAAGAGACCAATGAAAAATATAATAAGCGTAAAGAGATTCTCAAACGGGGCTTAGAATCTACCACGCATGTGTTGAATCATGAAAATTGTGAGCGTGTATTGCTGATTGGGCATAGTTTAGGCACAACGATTGCTTACGATACCTTGCTTTCAATTGGGCGGCATAATCGGGCGATTGAAGCAGCACTGGCAGACAATCCTAAAAAATTGAAACCGCCTACGACCAGCAACTTTTCACAAGGGAGCAATGTCCCATTAGCTATAAATTTGAGTGATTCTGGTCAGCCGATTAAAACCGATAAGATTCAATATTTTGTCACCATGGGCAGCCCAATTGATACCATCCATTACTTTTTTGAGAGCAAACAAGGCAAATATCGTCCTTATGAATTGATTGTGGATGATATTCGTGGGGATATTGGCTCACCGCCCTTTGTTTTAGGGGATGGTCATCCCAATTTCCGATGGATTAATTTTTGGTCACAAGAAGATTATTTCAGTGCGCCACTTTATACGCCTAATCCGCGTGTTTATACCCGTACTGAACAAGATGTTGATAATGTACTGATTAAAAGTTATGACTTTCCGTCACCTGCGCGTTCTCATGTCGGCTATTTCCGTCATAACGCTGTGATAGGTGTCCTCTATCGCCTGATCTTTCGCCGTGATGACCCACAATCATCGCGTGCATTGCAGCAATTGCTTGATAGTAAACCAAAAGTTAGCGCACAACGCCTACTTGATCTTATGCTATTAGGGACTTGGAGTTTATTATTCACGATTGTTTTTGATATGCTGGGCTGGAATCTGCTACAGAGGATATTTTCTTATATTTTCTTTGGATTTATTGTTATATTAACAATTAGCATCATCTTGAGTGCTATTCGTGGGGCATTGCATCCCTTTAAACCTTGGACTGATAAAGACGCATCAGCATAATGCCAGATACTAGGATCGTGTTTCTGCAATCAAAAAGAGCGTACAGTTATTTGCACGCTCTCATAGTATTTAGATTTAAAAGATGATTTAGCGCTGGAAGAACTTAATCATACGATTAATCAGCGATTTTTTGGCTGTCGGTGCTTCCGCAACGATAGGCTCCGGTTCGCCCGTTTCTGGTTTGAGAATTGGTTGATGATTTGCAGGGCATGTCTCATCCAGTTGCAGTTCCTCAAATGTTGGTATCGGCTTTGTTTCGACTTCATTAGGGTCAGGATAAGTCGGCGTTGCAATGTGTCCGCGTAGCGCCTGACGGGTATCCATATCCATATCAATTTCAGTGCGATCTATTACTACACTGGCAGCTTCAATTTCACTCGTATCACGATAAGTCGGTTTTGGAATTTGTTGTGTACGTGTTTTTGAACGTGGCGGTCTTGCACCTCGCACTAGAAAGCGCACATCATCTAAGAATACCCAACCGAGTACATGCCCAATCTGGCACAAGCACCAATCTTCACGGCGATAACGGCGACTAATTTGCACCATATCCCCTTTATAGATGCCCATAATGGCTTCACTATTGCTGGTTGCAGGGTAGTCATAGACAGCAACATATTCGTAGCGTGACCATTTGACGATAGCTTCGACCCATTCCACATTATTGCGTGGTGATTCTGAGGATGTATGAACTGGCTGTGACATAAAGAAATACCCTGATTAATTATCGAAGCGAAAATTTACCCTAGAAATGAATAGTAACAGTGTAATCTCTTTTGTTATGAATGGGAACATATGTTACAAAATCGAAACACACTTATAATGGCATTTATACGATAAATGATTATTGGCGCTAGCCGAAAATTGGGCGTGAGACTGACTTTTTAACGTTAGGAAATTGTTATATTAGGCGGTGTAATCCACACAATCTAAATTAGCTTATGTTATTATCGCTACAATAAAACAAAGAATGAGGACAACATATTATGGATATTGTGCGCTGTGTATCGTGTGATGGCTTTGGCTGGTCAGAAGATGATTTTAGCGGTGAGGTTGAAGATTGTGCGTGGTGCGGTGGTGTCGGTTATGTCTATCGTGATGCTGCTGAAGTCGATTATAAAATCCCACAAGATG